>NZ_LZZV01000021.1:0-132355 GCF_014170385.1 Delftia sp. UME58 | reverse complement strand
AACCGCCTGCGCACGCTTTACGCCCAGTAATTCCGATTAACGCTTGCACCCTACGTATTACCGCGGCTGCTGGCACGTAGTTAGCCGGTGCTTATTCTTACGGTACCGTCATGGGCCTCTCGTATTAGGAGAAGCTTTTTCGTTCCGTACAAAAGCAGTTTACAACCCGAAGGCCTTCATCCTGCACGCGGCATTGCTGGATCAGGCTTTCGCCCATTGTCCAAAATTCCCCACTGCTGCCTCCCGTAGGAGTCTGGGCCGTGTCTCAGTCCCAGTGTGGCTGGTCGTCCTCTCAGACCAGCTACAGATCGTCGGCTTGGTAAGCTTTTATCCCACCAACTACCTAATCTGCCATCGGCCGCTCCAATCGCGCGAGGCCCGAAGGTCCCCCGCTTTCATCCTCAGATCGTATGCGGTATTAGCTACTCTTTCGAGTAGTTATCCCCCACGACTGGGCACGTTCCGATGTATTACTCACCCGTTCGCCACTCGTCAGCGTCCGAAGACCTGTTACCGTTCGACTTGCATGTGTAAGGCATGCCGCCAGCGTTCAATCTGAGCCAGGATCAAACTCTACAGTTCGATCTTGAAATTTAAAGTCTTTCGACTAACTCATAAAAACGGAATTGAAGTGAACTTCACTTCTATTCTCATGAGCGTTTTTGGCTTCAAAGAGCCGAGTTCCAAAGAACTTGGCTGTTCGCCTCAAACGCCCACGCTTATCGGCTGTATATTTTTAAGGATCGAAGCAGAGAATTTCTTCTTTACTTCCGACTCGCTGCGATCAGCGAAGCCTTGAATTCTAGCACAGTTTTTAGCGTCGTTGCAATCAAATTTCTTCGATCTTTTCAACACCAGCGATCTGTATCGCCTCTCTTCAGCAGAGCCTTGCATTGTAGCACGTTTTTTGACGTTCTTGCAAAACCCTGGAAGCTTCACTTTTCAGACATTTGCATGTCATCGAGTGCAGGGGCGCAATTCTAGCACCAATCCTGGCGGATGACTGGCGTCATCCGCCAGGATTTTTTCAGGCCGTCGCCAGAGCCTGTTCCAGGGCATCGACGAAGAGGCTGGCCACGTCGCAGCCGGTCTGGTCGTAGATCTCCTGGAAGCAGGTGGGGCTGGTCACATTGATCTCGGTGATGCATTGCCCGATGACATCGACGCCCGCCAGCAGCAGTCCGCGCTCCATGAGGATGGGGCCGATCTCCTCGGCCATGGCCTTGTCGTGATCGCTCAGCGGCTGGGCCACGCCCTTGCCGCCCGCTGCCAGGTTGCCACGCACTTCGTTGCCCTGGGGAATGCGTGCCAGGCAATAGGGAACCGGTATGCCTCCGATGACGAGCACACGCTTGTCGCCCTGGGTGATCTCAGGCAGGAACTTCTGCACCATGACGCTGCTGGCACCGCCCTGGTTCAGGGTTTCGATGATGCTGCCCAGGTTGCGGCCATCGGCGCCGACCCGGAAGATGCCCATGCCGCCCATGCCGTCCAGCGGCTTGAGGATGATGTCCTGATGCTCTTC
This sequence comes from Delftia sp. UME58, assembly GCF_014170385.1. Lineage (NCBI taxonomy): Bacteria > Pseudomonadati > Pseudomonadota > Betaproteobacteria > Burkholderiales > Comamonadaceae > Delftia > Delftia sp. UME58. The sequence continues at coordinate 130,830 of NZ_LZZV01000021.1, read as the reverse complement.
ATGGAAGGCACGGATGTCCTGTGCACTGCGGGTGACCAGGGTGGGGCCGATGAATTGCGGGAATTCGAGGATGGCCAGCTTTTCCGGATGGTCCCGCAGCGCCCTGGGCTTGTTGAAGACCTTGGCGCCTTCACGCTCGGCCTGTTCGAGCAGGTGCGTGGAGTAGAAGTATTCGGAATCGAAGGGCGGGTCCTTGCGCATGAGGATGGCGTCAAAGCCCGCCAGTTCAGCCAGGCCCTCCTGGGTTGTCTCGAACCACTGCTGCGCATCCCCCGTGAGCTGGATGTGCCGCACATGGGCGACGACCTTGCCGCCACGCTGCCAGGAAAGCTGCCTGGGTTCACAGGCCACGATGGAGTGGCCGCGCCGCTGTGCCTCCCTCATCATGGAGAAGGTGGTGTCCTTGTAGGTCTGGAACGACTCGAGCGGATCGGCAACGAAGAGGATTTGCATGGCTTGTGTGCGGAAGGCGACGGCCCGTGCCTCGCCTATATATAGGAAGCAAAAGGAGGTGCCCGGGCGTGGGCCGCATGTCAGCTGGCCCGTGCACGTCGGTAATGTTGCACAAATAGCGCCAGGCTGCCTGCGACCACGCCCCAAAACGCCGAGCCGACTCCGGCTATCACCACGCCGCTGAGCGTCACAAGAAAGGTGATCAATGCAGCCTCCCTGTGTTCCTCACCCTTGAGAGCCGTCGCCAGGCCGCTGCCTATGGAGCCCAGCAGGGCCAATCCCGCTATGCAGACCACCAGTTCCTTGGGAAAGGCGGTGAGCAGTCCCGTGACCACGGCGCCGAAGATGCCGATGACTATATAGAAGAGGCCGCAGACCGCCGCCGCCGTGTAGCGGCGGGATTTGTCCTCATGGGCCTCGGGGCCCATGCAGATGGCAGCGGTGATGGCACTGAGGTTGAGCGCGTAACCGCCGAAGGGAGCCAGCACCAGGGTGGCGATGCCCGTCATGCTGATGATGCGGGAGATGGGCAGGTCGTAGCCGGTGGCACGGATGACGGCCACACCGGGCAGGTTCTGAGAAGCCATGGTGACGACGAACAGGGGCAAGGCCAGGCTCACCAGGGCGGGCACGGAGAACTGCGGCATGGTGAAGACCGGCCAGGCAAGGCCTGCATGCACGGCAGACCACTGCATTTGCCCGTTGAGCGCCACCCAGGCGATGGAGACCACCAGCGTGGCGATGACCGCATAGCGCGGTGCCAGGCGGCGCGACAGCAGATAGGTCAGCAGCATGACCAGGACCAGCGGCAGCGCGTCCCTGGCGGCGGCAAAGGCCTGCATGCCGAAGTTGGCCAGTACGCCGGCCAGTAGGGCGGCAGCGATTTCCATGGGGATGCGGTTCATGACGCGCTCGAACCAGCCTGTGGCGCCCACCAGGATGATCAGCCCCGCGCTGATGATGAAGGCGCCGACGGCCTCGCCCATGGAAAAGCCCCCGGCAAGCCCCGCCGTGGCAAGCACGGCAGCGCCTGGCGTGGACCAGGCGACCATGACGGGCATGCGCAGTATCAGCGAGGGCAGCAAGGAGCACAGGCCCATGCCCAGCCCCAGCGCCCAGACCCAGGAGGTGATCTGCTCGGGCGTGGCATGGAAGGCCTGGGCGGCCTGGAAGACCAGGGCCACCGAGCTGGTGAAGCCCACGAGCACGGCCACGAAGCCGGCCGCAAAGGCGGAAGGACTCAAGTCACGGAGAAAGCGCATCGCGCGATTCTGTCACCACAGTCGCGGATCGTGCGATGCGCGGGCGACGCCTACAGCTCGATCTTGGAGCCCAGCTCCACCACGGAGTTGCTGGGCAGGTGCAGGAAGTCTGAGACACGGCTGGCGTTTCGGTGCATCTGGGCGAACAGCTTTTCGCGCCAGGGCGCCATGCGGTGGCTGATGCGCGGGATGATGACGTCGCGCGACAGGAAGTAGCTGGTCTCCATGGCGTCGAGCTGGCAGCCCCGGGGGCGCAACAGGGACAGCGCCGCCGGCACATCGGGTTCGTTCTTGAAGCCGTAGTTGATGATGACCTGCCAGCAGTCGCTGCCCAGCGCCTCGATCTCGGTGCGCTTGTCCAGGCCCACCCAGGGCACTTCATGGTTGCGCACCGTGACGAAGATGTTCTGGCTGTGCAGCACCTTGTTGTGCTTGAGGTTGTGCAGCAGGGCGTTGGGCACGGTGCCGGGCTCGCCGGACAGGAAGACGGCCGTGCCCGGCACCCGCGCCGGGGGATGGCGCCAGACCGATTCGAGGAAGCTCTTGAGGTCGATGGCATCGGCCTGCAGCTTTTGGTGCAGCAGCTCGCGGCCCTTGCGCCAGGTCATCATCAGCGAGAACACCGTGCCGCCGATCAGCAGCGGGAACCAGCCGCCATCGAAGAGCTTGAGCAGGTTGGACGAGAAGAAGGCCAGGTCCACCAGGAAGAAGAAGCCGGTGGCGGCAATGCACAGGGCCAGCGGGTAATTCCAGCGGTAGCGGATCACGAAGAAGGTCAGCGTGGTGGTGATCAGCATGTCCAGGGTGACCGCAATGCCGTAGGCCGCCGCCAGGTTGCCGCTGGAGCGGAACAGCACCACGGCCAGCGCAATCGCCACGAACAGGCTCCAGTTGACCAGGGGCATATAGATCTGGCCAGCCTCGCGCACGCTGGTGTGGCGCACTTCCAGGCGCGGCAGATAGCCCAGCTGTATGACCTGGCGCGTGACGCTGAAGGCGCCCGTGATCAGGGCCTGCGAAGCGATGACCGTGGCCATGGTGGCCATCAGCACCAGGGGCAGCAGGGCCCAGGCCGGGGCCATCATGTAGAAGGGATTCTTCACGGCGGCCGGGTTGGCCAGCAGCAGCGCACCCTGGCCGAAGTAATTGAGCGTGAGGGCAGGCATGGCCACGGAGAACCAGGCCAGGCGAATGGGCTTCTTGCCGAAGTGGCCCAGGTCGGCGTAGAGCGCCTCCGCCCCGGTCACGCACAGCACGACGGCGCCCAGGATGATGAAGCTGGTGCCGGGGTTGTCCCAGATGAAGCGCACCGCGAAGTGCGGGCTGATGGCCGCCAGGATTTCCGGATGGCCGGCGATCTGGTGTATGCCCAGCGCGGCGATGGTGGCGAACCAGACCAGGGTGATGGGGCCGAAAAAGCGCCCTATCCCTGCCGTGCCGTGCTTCTGGAACCAGAACAGCAGGAACAGGATGACCAGGGTCAGCGGGATCACCGCCTTGGTGAAGTGCGGGGACACCACCTCCAGGCCCTCGACGGCCGAAAGCACGGAGATGGCCGGCGTGATCACGCCGTCGCCATAGAACAGCGAGGTGCCGAAGATGCCGATGAGCAGCAGCACACTGCGCAGGCGCGGCTTGTCCTTGACGGTCTGCGAGGCCAGGGCCAGCATGGCGACCAGGCCGCCTTCGCCGTTGTTGTCGGCACGCAGCACCAGGACCACGTATTTGAGCGAGACGATGACCGTCAGCGTCCAGAACAGCAGCGACAGGACGCCGTAGATGTTCTCCTGGGTGAACGGCACATGGCCGGAGCCAAACACCTCCTTGACCGAATACAGCACGCTGGTGCCGATATCGCCATAGACCACGCCGATGGCGCCCAGGGTGAGCGCGGCCAACGAAGATTTGGTTTTCTGCACAGGTCTATGCGCCATCCCGTGGGGAGATGGCTTCAGTCAATTGAAATGCCGGCATTGTCCGCTGTCCTGATGACGAGCGCATCGGACAGCACCCCGATCAGTCGTAGATTTCCGCGTTGGGGTTGGTCGCCTCCAGCTCATAGCTGGCCGCCAGCATGGCGACCCGGGCCACCACGCCGTACATGTAGAAGCGATTGGGCATGCTGGCACCCGGGCGGGCGCCGATCTGGGGCAGCTGGGTGCTGTGCTGGAAGGCCAGCGGCACGAAGCCGGCACCGGGCGCGTTGAGGTTTTCGTCCACATCGCGCTCGGGGTGCATGCGGTAGAAGCCGCCGACCACGTAGCGGTCCATCATGTAGACCACGGGCTCGGCCACGGCGTTGTTCATGCGCTCCTGGGTGAGCACGCCTTCCTGGATGATCACGTCGTGCACGGTCTGGCCGTCCTTGATCATGCCCATCTTGTTGCGGCTCTTGCGCGGCAGCTCGGCCAGCTCCTTGGCGTCGCGCACGGTCATCACGCCCATGCCATAGGTGCCGTTGTCGGCCTTGACGATGGCAAACGGCTTTTCCTTGATGCCGTATTCCTTGTACTTGCGGCGCACCTTGGCCAGCAGCACATCGACCTGCTCGGCCAGGCCTTCCATGCCCACGCCATTGGCGAAGTCGATGCCTTCGCTGCGCCCGAACAGCGGGTTGATCAGCCAGGGATCGATGCCCAGCAGCTTGCCGAAGCGCTTGGCCACCTCCTCGTAGCTCTGGAAATGGCGGCTCTTGCGGCGCACGCTCCAGCCTGCATGCAGGGGCGGCAGCAGGTATTGCTCGTACAGTTCCTCGACGATGCCCGGCACGCCGGAGGACAGGTCGTTGTTGAGCAAGATGGTGCAGGGATCGAAATCCTTGAGGCCGATGCGGCGCTTGCTGCGGATCACCGGCTCCAGCGTCACCGTGTCGCCATGCGGCAGGGTGACGGTGGTGGTCTTCTTCACATCGGGGCTGATGGAGCCGATGCGCACATTCAGACCGGCCATGTTGAAGATGCGCTTGAGCTGCACCACGTTGGCCAGGTAATGGGTGTTGCGCGTGTGGTTCTCGGGAATGATGAGCAGGTTGCGCGCTTCGGGGCAGATCTTCTCGATCGCCGCCATGGCCGCCTGCACGGCCAGCGGCAGCATTTCGTCGGTCAGGTTGTTCCAGCCGCCAGGAAACAGGTTGGTATCCACGGGCGCGAGCTTGAAGCCGGCGTTTCGGATGTCCACCGAGCAATAGAAAGGCGGCGTGTGTTCCATCCATTCGAGCCGGAACCAGCGCTCGATCGCCGGCATGGAGTCGAGGATGCGCTGCTCAAGCTCGTTGATCGGGCCTGTCAGGGCCGTGATGAGATGTGGAACCATAAAGACCCTCTGGGTACGGCGGTGGGGGGCAATTGTAGAGATTGGACCATGGTCTAAGTGTTTTCCCCAGTCTCTTCGGCATCATCGGCGCCAGAAAGCCGGGGAAAGCAGCGCCATGAAACTGAGGATTTCCAGGCGCCCCAGCAGCATGGCCAGGGTGCAGATCCAGGTCTGGAAGTCGGTGAGCACAGCATAGTTGGAGCTCGGACCCAGCGCACCCAGGCCCGGCCCCATGCAGTGCACGCTGGCCAGCACGGCGGAGAAGGCGGTCACCGGGTCCAGGTCGGTGAGCAGCAGCACCATGCTGAGCGTGATCACGGTGGCGCCATAGACCAGCATGAAGGCCAGCACCGAGAAGATCATGCGGTCATCCACCACGCCGTTGCCCAGCCGCACGGGCTGCATGGCGCGAGGATGCACGAGCCGCGTGAGCTCGCGCCGCGCCTGCTTGAGCAGGATGAGCATGCGCACCATCTTGATGCCGCCACCCGTGGAGCCCGCGCTGGTGGCCACGCCCGACAGCAGCAGCATGAGCACGGGCGCGAAGACGGGCCAGCTCAGATAGTCCACCGTGGTGAAGCCAGTCGTCGTGGCCACCGAGACCACGTGGAAGATGCCGTAGCGCAGCGCCTCGACAGGCCCGTACACGCCCTTGGCCCACAGCAGCAGCGCGACGATGAGCCCGCCTCCCAGCAGCACGGCCAGCGTGGCGCGCATTTCGGGGTCGCGCCAGAAGCCGTCCCAGCGGCCCTTGCGCATGGCCACGAAGTACAGCGCGAAGTTGCAGCTGGCCAGCAGCATGAAGACCAGGGCGATCAGCTCGATCAGCGGCGAGTCGAAGTAGGCAAAGCTGGCGTCATGCGAGGACAGGCCGCCCAGGCTCACCGTGGCGAACATGTGCATCAGCGCATCCAGCGGCTCCATGCCTGCGGCCCAGAAGGCCAGTGCACAGGCCAGCGAGAACACGCCGTAGACGCCCCACAGGCCCTTGGCGGTCTCGGTCATGCGCGGCGTGAGCTTGGTGTCCTTGATGGGGCCGGCGGCCTCGGCGCGGAACAGCTGGGCACCGCCCACGCCCAGCAGAGGCAGGATGGCCACGGCCAGGATCAGGATGCCCATGCCGCCCAGCCATTGCAGGAAGGTGCGCCAGACGTTGATGGACACGGGCAATGCGTCCAGCCCCGTGAGCACGGTGGCGCCCGTCGTCGTCAGGCCCGAGACGGCCTCGAAATAGGCATGGGTGAAGCTGATGCTCAGGCCCACATGGCCCAGGCCCAGCACCAGCGGCAGCATGGCGCACAGCGGCAGCACCACCCAGACCAGGGTGACGAGGATGACGCCGTGGCGCGGCTGCAGCTCACGCCGGAAATGGTCCAGGCCTACCCACAGCGACAGCCCAGCCGCCGCCGTGATGCCGATGGCCCAGGGGTAGATGCGCCAGATGCCGTCGTCGGCAAACCAGGACACGGCAAAGGGCAGCAGCATGGACAGCGCGAACATGACCATGAGCATGCCAAGCACGCGCAGGACGGGGAACAGGTCGCGCATGGGTATGGGCTCAGAAGAAGGTGGCGCTGACGCGGAACAGGTTTTCCACGTCCCGCACCAGCCGCTTGTGGGGCAGGAAGAAGACCACGTGGTCGCCGCTCTCGATCACCGTGTTGCCGCGCGGGATGATGACCTCGGGCTCGGCGCCGGCCGCGATCTCGTCGGCCGGCACGCCTTCGGGAATGCCGCGCACGATGAGGCCGATGTGCGCATCCTCGGGCACGCGCAGGTCCTCGACCTTGCGGCCGACCACGCGCGAGCTCTTGCGGTCGCCGCGCGCCACGATCTCCAGCGCCTCGGCCACGCCCCGGCGCAGGCTGTGCACGGCCTGCACGTCGCCGCGGCGCACATAGGCCAGCAGCTCGCCGAGCATGGCCTGGGCCGGCGACAGCGCAATGTCGATCTGCGTGCCGTGCATCAGGTCGGCATAGGCGCGCCGCGTGATCAGCGAGAGCACGCGCCGCGCGCCCATGCGCTTGCCCAGCAGGCTGGCCATGATGTTGTTCTCGTCGTCGTCGGTGAGGGCCAGGAACAGGTCCACGTCCTCCACGCTTTCATCGGCCAGCAGGTCCTCGTCGGTGGCATCGCCGTGCAGCACCAGCACCTCGGCCGGCAGCAGCGAGGCCAGGTCCTGGCAGCGCTGCTCGTCGGGCTCGATGATCTTGATGTGAAAGCGGCCCGGCACGCGCGACAGCTGCAGCGCCAGGCGCAGGCTGACCTGGTCGCCACCGGCGATCATGATGCGGTAGACGGGGCGCGAAGGCCGGCCCGCGGGCTGGTGGATGGCGCGCAGCACCTCGGCCACATGCTCGCGCGCGGCCAGGATGAAGACCTCGTCGCCGGGCTCGATGCGGGTGTTGCCGTCGCAGCGCACGAAGCGGTCGGGCTCCTCCAGGAAACGCCGGTAGATGGCCACGATGCGCATGGCCAGCTCGGGCATGCAGTCGCGCAGCTCGCCGATGTGCTTGCCGACGGCGGGGGCGCCGTCGCGCGCGCGCACCGAGGCCAGCGCGGCGCGTCCGCCCGCGAAGGCACGCACCTGCATGGCTTCGGGGAACTCGATGAGCTTGCTGATGTAGTTGGTCAGCGATTCCTCGGGGCAGATGATGCGGTCCACGCCGAAGCCTTCCTTGCCCAGCAGCGTCTCGTCATCGCCAAAGCCCGAGGAGCGCACGCGCGCGATGCGGGTGGGAATCTCGAACAGCACCTGGGCCAGCTTGCAACACACCAGGTTGGTTTCGTCGAGCGCGGCGCAGGCGATCAGCAGGTCCGTGTCCTTGGCGCCGGCCTCGGCCAGCACCTGGGGATCGATGCCGTTGCCCACGACGCCGCGCAGATCGAACCGCGACTCCAGCTCGCGCAGGCGCCGCGCATCGGTGTCGATCACCGTGATGTCGTTGCGTTCGGACACCAGGCTTTCAGCCACGCTGTAGCCCACACGGCCGGCGCCAAGAATGATGATTTTCATGAGTTCATTGCGGTGCTGCGGTGCCCGCCCGGGGCATCCCGGCCGGGTGCCTGCCGGCGCGCAGCACGGTCCGGTCAGGTGCGGACTTCGCCTTCACCCAGCACCACGTATTTGAGCGAGGTCAGGCCTTCGATGCCCACAGGACCGCGCGCATGGAACTTGTCGGTGCTGATGCCGATTTCCGCACCCAGGCCGTACTCGAAGCCATCGGCAAAGCGCGTGCTGGCATTGACCATGACGCTGGCCGAGTCCACCTCGCGCAGAAAGCGCTGGGCATGCATGTGGTCGCGCGTGAGGATGGCATCCGTGTGGTGGCTGGAGTAGCGGTTGATGTGGGCGATGGCCTCGTCCACGCCCGCGACGATCTTGACGCTGATGATGGGCGCCAGGTATTCCTCGCTCCAGTCCTGCTCGGTGGCCTCGGCCAGCTGGGCACCGGCCACGGACTTCAGGATGGCCAGCGATTCGGGGCAGCCGCGCATCTCCACACCCTTGGCGGCGTAGATGGCGCCGATCTGCGGCAGGAACTCGGCCGCCACGCCGCGCGCCACCAGCAGGCTTTCACTGGCATTGCAGGGGCTGTACTTGTTGGTCTTGGCGTTGTCGGCCACCTTGACGGCCATGGCGATGTCGCAGGGATCATCGACATAGGTGTGGCAATTGCCGTCCAGGTGCTTGATGACCGGCACCTTGGCCTCGCGGCTGATGCGCTCGATCAGGCCCTTGCCGCCGCGCGGGATGATGACGTCCACGTAGTCGGGCATGGCGATGAGCTGGCCCACGGCCTCGCGGTCCGTGGTCTGCACCAGCTGCACGCCGTGCTCGGGCAGGCCGGCCTCGGCCAGCGCCCTGGCCACGAGGGCGGCCAGGGCCTTGTTGGAGTCGATGGCTTCCGAGCCGCCACGCAGAATGCAGGCGTTGCCGCTCTTGATGCTGAGGCTGGCCGCCTCGATGGTCACGTTGGGGCGGCTCTCGTAGATCATGCCGAACACGCCGATGGGCACGCGCATCTGGCCCACGCGGATGCCGCTGGGCATTTGCTTCATGCCGATGATCTCGCCGATCACGTCGGCCATGGATGCCAGCTGTTCGCAGCCCTGGGCACAGGTTTCAAGCACCTTGGGCGTCAGGCGCAGGCGGTCCACCATGGGAGCGGACAGGCCGTTGGCCACGGCGCGGTCGAGGTCACGGGCGTTGTCGGTCTGCAACGGCTCCACGTTCTCCCGCAGCAGGCGCGCCAGCGCCAGCAGGGCGCGGCTTTTGACGGCAGCCGAGGCTCGGGCCATCTGGGCGGAGGCCACTTTGGCCTGAACGCCCAGGTTGTGGGTGTATTCGACGATATTGAGCGCGTTCATTCCGAGATTCTCGCCGAGTTGCGCCCATTTGCGCACCGGAACCGGGCATGCCCCGCGCCGACATGCGGCCGCGATGCGGCCAGGCTGCGTCTGCGCACGGCCACCAGAGGGCAAACCCCGCGTTCCGGCGGCCGGCAGGATGTCGCGGCCACCCTACACTGCTGCCCAGTACGCAGAGGTTTTCCCGCCATGTCCACCAGCCACGACACTCTTCTCGCCGCCCAGCAGCTCGCCCAGTTGCACGCCGGCTTCGCCCAACTGGCACAGCAGCAGCTGTCGGCCGCCGTGCTCGGACAGCAGGCCAGGGCCTCATCGGAGTTGCTGCAGGCCCTGCCGCCGCGCTACGGCGAAGTGCTGCTCAATCTGCTGGACCGACTGGAGTCCAGCGCGCTGTTCAGCGAGGAAAGCTGCTCCTTCAGCCAGAAGGACCTGCTGGACAACCTTGAGACCTGGGCCACCAAGGCCCAGGCGCAGCTGGAAAAGACGCGCTAGGAACGGTACGTCAGCCCTTGGCGCCGGCCTGGGCCAGGTCCACGGCCAAGCGACGCAGGGCCTGCCAGCCGTCGCGCGGCCAGCCTTCGAAGGCCAGGCCCTTGACGATGCCGTCCACCGCGTGGGCCGATTGCAGCAGGCGCGCGGCCTGGGCGTCGGTGATGCGCGGCAGCAGGCGCTCGAACAAGCGTTCCTTGACGCCCCAGATGCGCTGGGCGCGCAGCGCCATCGGCAGGGGCTGGCCTGCGGCCATGGCGTCCCTCACGCGGCAGATGGCGCGGATGTCCTCGGCCAGGGTCCAGTGCACCAGCACCTCGGCCGTGCCTTCGGCCTGCAGGCCATCGAGCATGCGCGAGACGCGCGCCAGCTGCCCGCCCAGCACGGCCTCCGACAGCTTGAACACGTCGTAGCGCGCCACATTGAGCACGGCCTGCTCGACCTGGGCCTGGCTCAGTTCACCCTCGGGATGCAACAGCGCCAGCTTCTGGATTTCCTGGTGCGCGGCCAGCAGGTTGCCTTCCACGCGGTCGGCAAAGAACTGCAGCGTGCGCTGCCCTTCCTCGCCGGGTGCGACGCGCTGGCCCTGGGCCGCCAGCCGCTGGGCAATCCAGGCCGGCAACTGGGCGCGCTCAATGGGATCGATCTGCAGCGTCATGCCCTGGGCGTCCAGCGCGCTGAACCAGGCCCCCGTCTTGGTGGCCTTGTCCAGGCGCGGCAGCAGGACCAGGGTGAGCGTGCTGTCATTGCCGCGTGCGGCCTCGGCGATCTGCTGCAGCGCGGCGCCGCCGTCCTTGCCGGGCTTGCCCGAGGGAATGCGGATCTCGACGATCTGCCGGTCGGCAAACAGCGACAGCGAGCCACCGGCCGCCAGCACGGCGCTCCAGTCGAAATGCGCGCCGGCCACGGTGTAGCTGCTGCGCTCGGTATAGCCGGCCGCGCGCGCCGCGGCGCGGATGGCATCGGCCGCCTCCTGCTGCTGCAGCGGCTCGTCGCCGTGCAGCACATAGAGCGGGCGCAGGCCCTTGGCCAGATGGCCGCCGAGCTGGTTCAGGGCAAGCTGCATGGAACTCAGGTCAGGCTCTTGACGGCGGCCAGGCGGCGCAGCAACTGCTGCACGATGTCGGTGCGCATGTCCTTGTAGAGCATGGCTTCCTCGGCCTCCTTGGACAGCGCGTTGGTTTCGTTGTACGTCACATCGCGCTGCTGCAGGATTTCGGTCTCGGGAATCGGCTCGTCGCCATTGGGCGTGCGCAGCTTGAAGCGCACGCGCAGGCGCAGCTGCAACTCGCGCACCTGGCCCAGCGCATTCATGCCGACGATGACCCGCTCCTGCCGCTCGCTGACGATCTGGAAGATCGCTTCGGCATCGTCGGGCGATGCCGGATCGCGCAGCACGGTCAGCTTGTCGCTGGCACTGGCCAGATTGCGCGACAGCTCGCGCGCCACCGCAGAGCCCCGGCTGGCCTGGATGTAGAGCGAGCGGAACACGAAGGTCGGCACCCCCCGCAGGCGAAAGCCACAGGCCCCCAGCAGCGGAGCCAGGGCCAGGGCGGTGAGCAGGGTACGTTTTTGCATATCAGTTCTCCAAGGCGCTTGCGCCACTCACAGCCCTTGCAACGGGCGCGCCCAAAGCGAGGGACACCGAGCAAGGGCCGCCCCGCAGCGAGGGTGTCGTCCCCCCCGCGAAGCGAGAGGGGGAAGGCGCGCAGCGCCTCAGGGGGCATGCCATGGCCTAGACCACGACGTTGACCAGGCGGCCAGGCACCACGATCACCTTCTTGGGCACGGCACCGTTGGTGAACTTCTGGCATTCCTCGTTGGCCAGGGCAATGCGCTCGATCTCGGCCTTGTCGGCCGTCGAGGACACCAGGATGGCCCCGCGCAGCTTGCCGTTGACCTGCAGCACCAGGGAGATCTCGTCCTGCACCAGGGCCTGGGGATCGACCTGGGGCCAGGGCGCATCCAGCACGTCGCCCAGGTCGGCGGCGTAGCCCAGCTCGCTCCACAGCGCATGGGCCAGGTGGGGCGTGGCCGGGTAGAGCACGCGCAGCAGGATGCCGAAGCCTTCGATCAGCGCCACCTGGGCGCCCGCGTCGTCGAAGGACTTGAAGTCCTCCAGCGCGTTGATCATCTTCATGGCGCCCGAGACCACGGTGTTGTACTGCATGCGCTGGTAGTCGTACTCCACCTGCTTGAGCACGGTATGGATCTCCAGGCGCAGGGACTTGGCGGCCTTGCCGAACTCCACGTCGTCCAGCGACTTGGCGCCGGCCACGCTTTGCACGGCACCGGCCATGTCCATCTGCGACAGCCTGGCGCCGAAGTTGTAGACGCGGCGCAGGAAGCGGTAGCTGCCTTCGACGGCGGCATCGTTCCACTCCAGCGTCAGCTCGGGTGGCGCAGTGAACATGGTGTACAGGCGCGCGGTGTCGGCGCCGTACTTCTCGATCAACTCCTGCGGATCGATGCCGTTGTTCTTGGACTTGGACATGGTGCCCACGCCCTCGTAGTCGATGTCCGTGCCCACGGGCAGCAGGCCATCGGCGCTGTCCACCTCGGCCTTGAGCCTGGCGCCCACGATCTTGCCGGTCTCGTCGAACACATGCTCGACATCCTTGGGCCAGAAGTACTCCTTGGCACCCTTGGCCGTGCGGCGGCTGTAGATGTGGTTGAGCACCATGCCCTGGGTCAGCAGCTTGGTGAAGGGCTCATCGACCTTGACCAGGCCCAGGTCGCGCATGACCTTGGTCCAGAAGCGCGCGTACAGCAGGTGCAGGATGGCGTGCTCGATGCCGCCGATGTACTGGTCCATGCCGCTGCCGCCGGTGGCGGCATTCTGGTCCCGCATCCAGTACTCGGCACCTTCCGCTACCATCTGCTCGCCGTTTCTGGCGTCGCAATAGCGCATGAAGTACCAGGACGAGTCCACGAAGGTGTCCATGGTGTCGGTCTCGCGGCGTGCGCTCTTGCCGCAGCAGGGGCAGACCACGCCGGCGTGGAAGGCTTCGCTCTTGACCAGGGGGTTGCCCGAGCCATCGGGCACCAGGTCCTGGGGCAGGACCACGGGCAGGTCCTTGGCGGGCACGGGCTGGGCGCCGCAGTCCTCGCAGTGGATGATGGGGATGGGCGTGCCCCAGTAGCGCTGGCGGCTCACGCCCCAGTCGCGCAGGCGCCAGGTGGTTTTCTTCTCGCCCAGGCCCTTGGCGGCCAGCAGCTCGGCGACCTTGTCCACGGCTGCGACATGGCCCAGCCCGTCGAGTTCGCCGGAATCGATGCAGGCAGCGCGCTGCTTGTCGCCGTACCAGTCGGCCCATGCCTCGGTGCTGAAGGTCTCGCCTTCGACCGCGATGACCTGGCGGATGGCGATGCCGTATTTCTTCGCAAAGGCGAAGTCACGCTCGTCATGCGCGGGCACGCCCATGACGGCGCCGTCGCCGTAGCTCATGAGCACGTAGTTGCCGACCCAGACCTCGACCTGGGCGCCCGTCAGCGGGTGCGTGACGAACAGGCCCGTGGGCAGGCCTTCCTTTTCCTTGAGCGCGAGTTCGGCCTCGGTGGTGCCGCCCTTCTTGCATTCATCGATGAAGGCCGCGAGCTTGGGCTGCGATGCCGCGGCATGCTGGGCCAGCGGATGCTCGGGCGCCACGGCGCAGAACGTCACGCCCATGATGGTGTCGGCACGCGTGGTGAACACGTACAGGCGGCCGTCCTGGATGGGCTGGCCGTCGGCGCCACGGATGTCGTGGGTGAACGCAAAGCGCACGCCGGAGCTCTTGCCGATCCAGTTTTCCTGCATCAGGCGGACTTTTTCAGGCCAGCCGGTCAGCGTGGCCTTGTCGCCGCCCACCTGGACATGGTCCAGCAGCTCCTGGGCGTAGTCGGTGATCTTCAGGTAGTAGCCGGGGATTTCGCGCTTTTCGACCGGCGCGCCCGTGCGCCAGCCGCGGCCGTCGATGACCTGCTCGTTGGCCAGCACGGTCTGGTCCACCGGGTCCCAGTTCACGACCTGGGTCTTGCGGTAGGCAATGCCCTTTTCCAGCATCTTCAGGAACAGCCACTGGTTCCACTTGTAGTAGTCGGGGTCGCAGGTGGCGATCTCGCGGCTCCAGTCGATGGCCAGCCCCATCGCCTGCATCTGCTTTTTCATGTAGGCGATGTTGTCGTAGGTCCACTGCGCGGGCGGCACCTTGTTCTTGAGCGCAGCGTTCTCGGCCGGCAGGCCGAAGGCGTCCCAGCCCATGGGCATGAGGACGTTGTAGCCCTTCATGCGCAGCTGGCGCGTCAGCATGTCGTTGATGGTGTAGTTGCGCACATGGCCCATGTGCAGCTTGCCGCTGGGGTAGGGCAGCATGGAGCAGGCGTAGAACTTGGGCTTGGCCTGGTCTTCGGTCACGCGGTAAGCGTCGCGGGCGGACCAGTGGTCTTGCGCTGCGCGCTCAACGTCGATGTGGTTGTATTTCTCTTGCATGGTGCTGCGGCCCAGGGGCCTGACAAGGTGGATTGCCGGAATCAACCGGCGATTTTAGGCCCCCGGCCCGGCCGCGCCCGAAGCCGCCCACAAGCCCGCAGGCGGTACTGCGTCATCGGCCCGCCGGCCACGGCGCGCTTGCCCGGCCTCTGCGCTGGGAAAAGCCGCGCTGCGTATGCTTGGAGCCCATCTGCGGCGCCTTGCCGCAGACGTTCCGCCATCGCCAGCCCGGACTTGCGCAGGAACGGATACGGACATCCCGGGCATGCCGCTTTCGCGCGGCAGGTTTTTCCGCGCCCTGGAGTTTTCTCTTGCTGAACTGGTCTTTGATTTCCGGCTGGGATCCTGTCATGCAGGCGCTGGCCGCGCTGTGCGCGCTGGTGCTGCTGGCCCGCTCGGCGGGGTTTGTCGTGCAATGGCTGCTGCTGCGCGTGCTTCCGCGCATGCGCAGCACGCTGGTGGAGATGGAATGGGCGCAGGTGCTGCTGCACGACAGCGTGCTGCAGCGGCTGGCCAAGGCCGTTCCTTCGCTGGTCATGCAGTCGGGCGTGCAGGCCATACCGCAGTTGCAGCCGCAGTGGGCCACGCTGATCCTGAACCTGGCCATCGCCTGCACCATCTATCACGTGGCCCGCGTGATCAGCGCCCTGCTCAACGCCATGAACGAGGCGCACGAGCTCAAGGAAGAGCGCAAGGCCACGCAGGCCCACTCGATCAAGAGCTATGTGCAGTTGGGCAAGCTGCTGGTGTTCCTGATCGCCATCGTGCTCATCGTCGCCACCCTGGTGGACCGCTCTCCGCTGCTGCTGCTGTCGGGCCTGGGCGCCGCCTCGGCCGTGCTGATGCTGATCTTCAAGGACACCATCATGTCCTTCGTGGCCGGCGTGCAGCTGGGCTCCAACGACATGCTGCGCGTGGGCGACTGGATAGAGATGCCCCAGGTCGGCGCCGATGGCTTCGTGATCGACATCGCGCTGCACACGGTGAAGGTGCAGAACTGGGACAAGACCATCACCACCATTCCGACCTGGCGGCTGATGAGCGACAGCTACAAGAACTGGCGCGGCATGTTCGAGTCGGGCGGGCGCCGCATCCGCCGCTCGCTGCACATAGACGCCCACACCATCCGCCTGCTGACGGCCGAGCAGCGGCAGAAATTGTCATTGCTTGAGCCTCTCAAGGACTATTGGAGCAGTGACGGCGGCCTGCGCATGGCCGACGCGCCGGCGGGCAGCGAGATGGCAGCGCAGCATCTGAGCAATCTGGCCGCGTTCAAGGCCTATGCATACGCCTACCTGCTGCGCCATCCGCACATCCACAAGACGCCGAACATGTTCCTGCTGGTGCGCACCATGGAGCCGTCGCCCATGGGGGTGCCGCTGGAGCTGTTTTGCTACACCAGCACCACGGTCTGGGTGGAGTACGAGGCCATACAGGGCGCGATCTTCGATCACCTGATCGGCATGCTGCCGCTGTTCGGGCTCAGTCTGTACCAGCGTTCCTCGGACCATGGCCAGCATCTGCGGCTGGCGGGCAGCGAGCGCTGGCCCGAAGGACAGGACGAGATGTGCGGGCGCAGGCCCGGCGGCGCTTGAGCGCTTCAGCGCCCGGCGCCGGTGGGCCCCAGGACGGCTGCGGATTTTCCATCCTGGTTCCGCGCCGGCTCGGCCACGAAGCCCATGCGCGTCAGCCCTGCCGCATGGGCCCAGCCCATGAGTTCGGCCACGCGGCCATAGGGCACGGCCTGGTCGGCGCGAAGTTGCAGTTCTGCCAGGGGGTTGCGTGCGCCGAGCTGTGCCAGGCGCTCGCGCAGCGCATCCGCCGTGGTGGGCTGGCCCTGCATCCAGAGCGCGCCCTCCGCGTCGACCTCCAGCAGCAACGCATCGTCCTCGCCAGCGGCGGCCATGGGCTGGGTGCCCTGGGCCTGGGGCAATTGCACGCGCAGCGAGGCGGCCAGCATGGGGGCCGCGAGGATGAAGATGACGACGAGCACCAGCATCACATCCACCAGCGGGGTGACGTTGATGGCGTGCATGGGCTGGGGGGCGCCCTCCTTGCCGCTCAATCGTCCAAAGGCCATGTGCGCTCCTGGTGAGCTGCCCGGTCAGGGCGCTTCCATGGGGCCGGCCGGCAGGCCGGCGACGGCCATGCCGTCATCGTGCTGCGCCTGCTCCGCCAGCTGGGTGCCGAACATGGCCTGCAGGTCATGGGCAAAGCCTTCGAGCAGGGCTTCCATCTGGGCGGCGGCGCGGCCCAGCAGGTTATAGGCCAGCACGGCCGGCAGGGCCACGGCCAGGCCGGCTGCCGTCATCACCAGGGCCTCGCCCACAGGGCCGGCCAGTTGCTCGATGCCGATCTGTCCGCTGCCGGCCAGCGTGGCCAGCGCGTGGTGAATGCCCCAGACGGTGCCCAGCAGGCCGACGAAGGGCGCCGTGGCGCCCACGGTGGCCAGCAGGGTCTGGCCCCATTGAAGCTGGTGGCTGGCCGACTGCAGCGCCTGGCGCAGGCCGCGGGTGAGGCGCACGGAGCGCGCTGCGCGCCCCGAGAGCGCCATGTCGCTGCCGCCCGTGGGCGCGAGGACCTGGGACACGGCCCCGGCCATGGGCGCCACCAGTTGCTGGCGATCGCCCTCGGCCATGCGGGCCTGGCCCGTGGCCAGGTCCGGCGCACTCCAGAAGGCCGCAATGGCCTGTGGAACGCGGCGCCGGCTGGCGGCCATGAACCAGATCTTCCAGACGATGACCACCCAGCTGGCCACCGACAGCGCCAGCAGCAGCAGCGCCGTGCCGCGCGCCACGGCGTCGCCTTGCTGCCACCAGAGCCAGAGTGGGCCGGTCATGGTCTTTATCTCGCCCGTATGGCCAAAGAGAGGTACGCGGCGCTACGGCCCTGGGTCTGTGTCATCACAGACCCAGGACATCGTTCATGTCGTACTGGCCCGTTGCCTTGCCTGCCAGGAAGCGCGCCGCCCGCAGGCTGCCCTGCGCATAGCCGGCACGGCTGCTGGACTTGTGCGAGATCTCGATGCGCTCGCCCGTGCCCGCGAACAGCACCGTGTGGTCGCCGATGATGTCGCCGCCGCGCACGGTGGCAAAGCCGATGGTGTTGTTCTCGCGCGCGCCGGTGTGGCCGAAGCGCTCGTAGACGGCGCGGTCGGCCAGATTCGTGCCCTGGGCTTCGGCGATGACCTCGCCCATCTTGAGGGCCGTGCCCGAGGGGGCATCGACCTTGTGGCGGTGATGGGCCTCGACGATTTCGATGTCGTAGCCGCTGGACAGCGCCTTGGCCGCCATCTCCAGCAGCTTGAAGGTGACGTTCACGCCCACGCTCATGTTGGGCGACAGCATCACGGCCGTGCGCTGGGCGTACTCGGCGATGCGGGCCTTTTGCTCGTCGCTGAAGCCCGTGGTGCCGATGACCAGCTTGACGCCCAGCTCGGCGCAGATGGCCAGGTGATCCATCGTGCCTTCGGGGCGCGTGAAGTCGATCAGGCAATCGGCCTTGGACAGCGCGGCACGCACATCGCTTTCGATGGCGATGCCGCTGGGCTGGCCGAGGAAGGCCGAGGGATCGGTGCCCAGCGAAGGGCTGTCGGCGCGGTCCAGCGCGGCGGCCAGCGCAAGGTCATCGCTTTGCGCGATGGCCTCGATCAGCATGCGGCCCATGCGGCCGGAGGCGCCGGCCACGGCCACGCGCAGGCGCTGGTTGTTGCTGGAGGAAGTGGCGGTCGTGGCGTTCATGTCGGGAAAGGGATACACAAGCTCAATGCATGGACAGCAGGCAACAGGGGCGCCAGACAGGCGCCGCGGCGGCCTTCATCCACGGAAAAACGCCCGCATGCCTTGCGGCGCGCGGGCGGCGATATCAACGGGCGCCGGATTCCAGTGGCGGGTAGCTGGCCGCCGCGGGTGGCGGCTCGGCGGCCACGGGCTCCTCCACGGGCTTGGCGACCGGGAACTTTGACAGCTGCTCCTCGCTGGCTTGCAGCGGCGGAATCTTGCCCAGCTTCTTCTTGGAGCCCAGGCTGGCGACGAATTCGGCCTCGGTAGGCATCTCGTCGCCTTCTGAGCGGGCGAACAGGTCGCCGTTGAAGAAGACGGTCAGCTTGCGCACCTGCGAATCGACGCCGGGGCGCTTGATGGTGAACACATATTCCCAGCGGTCGGCGTGGAATACGCTGGTGACCAGCGGCGTACCGAGAATGTCGCGCACCTGCTGGCGGCTCATGCCGGGCTGCAGGGCCTCGACCTGTTCACGGGAGACGAAGTTGCCTTGGACGACCTCGACCTTGTAGGGAGTGACGACATTGGCGACTCGGTGCGCGGCGCCATCGAGGCTGCTGCAGCCTGCCAGCGCCACCCCGATCGACAGCATCAGGGCCGCACTCGTGCGGCAACGGGCTTGAACATGCATTGGTATCAGCATAGGGATATGATCGTGGATCATTGTAGCGGCTGGTCCCTAGGGCTTGCGATCATGCGACGCCCCTGGCACCAGGGCCATTTTGTTCGCCGCCCCGCGCCTGCCATGGTGGCAGTCCAGCGGGCAGTCTCTGCCAAAGACCCAGACATGAAGAACATCGACGAACTCAAGAGTACCGGCCTGAAGGCCACGCTTCCCCGCCTGAAGATCCTGGAGATCTTCCAGACGGGCGCGCAACGCCACATGACGGCCGAGGACGTGTTCCGCGTGCTGCTGGACGAACGCTCGGACATCGGCCTGGCCACGGTCTACCGCGTGCTCACGCAGTTCGAGCAGGCCGGCATCCTCATCCGCAGCAATTTCGAGAGCGGCAAGGCCGTCTACGAACTCAATGAAGGCCAGCACCACGACCACTTCGTGTGCACCAGCTGCGGCAAGGTCGAGGAGTTCTACGATCCCGATATCGAAAAGCGCCAGAACCTGATCGCCAAGGCCAAGGGCTGGGTGATCCAGGACCATTCGATGGCGCTGTACGGACACTGCGCGGAGTGCGCAAGCCGGGCAAGCAAGTAAGGCCGGGTTCCTCAGAAAAAGCGGAGTGCTTCACACTCCGCTTTTTTTTGCCTTTTACTTTTTGCTACCGGCGCTTTACAGGGCGAAGCACATGTGCGGAGGATGCTGGCGTCCAATGGATGCCCCCTACCCACCGAGACACCATGCGCCGCACATCGCCGTTTGCCATCGCTCTCACGTTCTGCGCCATCATCCTGGCCACGGGCTGCGCGCCCCTGCAGGCGCCGCCCTCCTCCGCAACGCCCGCACTCCAGGCCCTGCCCGATGCGCCCCTCACCGCCGCGCAGCGCCAGCAATGGCTGGACCGCGTGACCTGGGGCGCCAACGACAGCGAGGATGCGCAGCTGCAGCGCCTGGGCCTCAAGGCCTGGCTGGCCCGGCAACTGCAGCCGGGGCCTCAGCCGCTGCCCGCGCAGGCGCAGCAGCGCATTGACGGGCTGGACATCAGCCAGCGCCCCATGGAGCAGGTGCTGCAGGAACTGAGCGACCAGCGCAAGGCCGTGCAGGAGGCGGCATCGGCCGATGAGAAGGCCACGCTGCAGCAGGCCTACCAGCGCACGCTGAACCAGTTGGGCAACGATGCCCAGAAGCGCTTCGTGATTCGCGCCCTGTACTCGCCGGCGCAGTTGCAGGAGCAGATGACCTGGTTCTGGATGAACCATTTCAGCGTCAGCCTGCGCAAGTCCGATATCCGCGCCTGGGTGGGCGACTACGAGGAGCAGGCCATACGCCCGCATGCGCTGGGCAGCTTTCGCAGCCTGCTGGAAGCCTCGCTGCGCCACCCGGCCATGCTGCGCTACCTGGACAACGCCAGCAATGCGGCGGGCCGCATCAACGAGAACTACGCGCGCGAACTGCTGGAGCTGCACACCATGGGCGTGGGCAGCGGCTACACCCAGGCCGATGTGCAGGAGATGGCGCGCATCCTGACTGGCGTGGGCATCAGCCTGCAGCCGGCAGGCACGCCGCCGCCACGCATGCGCCCCGAGCGCCAGGGCGACTACCTGCGCTCGGGCTTCTTCGAGTTCAACCCCAACCGGCACGACTACGGCCCCAAGTCCTTCCTGGGCCAGCCCATGCACGCACGCGGCATGGCCGAGGTCCAGGAGGCGCTGGACCGCATCGTCGCCTCGCCGGCCACGGCGCAGTTCATCGCGCGCAAGCTGGCGGTGTTCTTCATTGCCGACGATCCGCCGCCGGCCCTGGTGCAGCGCACGGCACAGGCCTTCACGCGCAGCCGGGGCAACATCGCGGCCACCGTGGCCGCATTGCTGACCGATCCCGAGGCCGCGCGCTTTGGCCGCAAGTTCCGCGACCCGCTGCACTACGTGCTGGCCGCCACGCGGCTGTCAGTGGAGCAGCGGGTGGCGGCCGACGTGGCGCCCGTGCTGGGCTGGATCAACCGGCTGGGCCAGAACCTCTACGCACACGAGACGCCGGACGGCTATCCGCAGATGCAGTCCGACTGGGCCAGCTCGGGCCAGATGGCGGCGCGCTTCGAGGTGGCGCGCCAGATCGCCACGCGCAGCGCCGTGCTGTTCCGCGCCGACCCCAAGGAGGCGCTGGAGAAGCCGCCCTACCCCACGCTGTCGGAACGGGCCAGCGTGCGCCAGCGCCTGCCGCTGTGGAGCCAGGCCACGCAGGCGGCACTGGCCCAGGCCCGCAATCCGGCGGACTGGAATACCTACTTCCTGTCCGCGCCCGAGATGATGTTCCGCTGAACCCCGGAGACTTTCCATGCAGCGACGCCACTTCCTGACCATGGCATCGGCCCTGCCCTTTGCCGCCCACCTGGGCCGGCTGCAGGCGGCCACACCCCAGCAGGCCACGCCGCGCCTGCTGCTGGTGTTTCTGCGCGGCGCATATGACTGCAACAGTCTGCTGGTGCCCACGCACAGCGACTTCTACTACGAGGCCCGCCCCAGCATCGCCATCCCCCGTCCCGGCGAGGCCGGTGGCGCGCTGGCGCTGGATGGCCGCTGGGGCCTGCACCCGATGCTGGAGGACAGCATCCATCCGCTGTTCCAGGCCGGCCAGGCCTGCTTCGTGCCGTTTGCGGGCACGCACGACCTGTCGCGCAGCCATTTCGAGACGCAGGACTCCATCGAAATGGGCCAGGACCTGGACGGGCGCCGCAGCTACCAGTCGGGCTTTCTGAACCGGCTGGCCCAGGTGCTGGGGCAGGACGGGCGGGGCCCGGTGTCGCCCATGGCCTTCACGCCGCAGTTGCCGCTGCTGCTGCGCGGCAGCCTGCCGGCCGCCAACATGGCGCTGGCATCCGTGGGCAAGGGCGGCCTGGACGATCGCCGCAGCCAGGCCATTGCCGCCATGTACGCGGGCACCGCCCTGGGCCCGGCCGTGCAGGAGGGCTTTGCCGTGCGTGATGCCGTGCAGCGCAGCGTGCAGGAAGAGATGGACCAGGCCGGGCGCAATGCCATCAGCGCACGCGGCTTTGCCCTGGTGGCGCAGCGCATGGCGGCCCTGATGCGCGAGCGCTTCGACCTGGGCTTCGTCGATGTGGGAGGCTGGGACACGCACGTGGCCCAGGGCGGCGCCACGGGCGCGCTGGCCGGGCGGCTGGACGAGCTGGGCCGGGGCCTGGCCGGCTTTGCCCAGGAGATAGGCCCCGAGGCCTGGCGGCATACGGTGGTGGTGGTGATCAGCGAGTTCGGCCGCACCTTCCGCGAGAACGGCAACAAGGGCACGGACCACGGCCACGGCACGACCTACTGGCTGCTGGGCGGCGGGCTGTCCTCGCATGCGGGCGGGCGCATCGTGGGCGAGCAGGTCGAGGTCAACCAGAAAAACCTGTTCCAGAACCGCGACCATCCCGTGCTCAACGAGTACCGCGCCGTGCTGGGCGGCCTGTTCCAGCGCATGTATGGATTGAGCCCGGCACAGCTGCAGCGCGTGTTCGAGGGCGTCACGCCCCGCGATCTTCAGTTCATCTGACCATCTGACTAAGCTGCAGGGCCTGCAGGGAACGGCAATGGCGCCGGCACGGCCACGCCGGCCAGCTTGTCGGGGTTGCGCAGCGTGTAGATGCGACGGATCAGGCCGTCCTCGACCAGCAGCGTCTGCACGGACTCCAGTTCGCCGTCAATGCAGCGCAGCAGGCCCGGCAGGCCGTTGACGCGCGCCAGATGCAGGCTCTGGCGCTGGCCGTTGCGCCGCATGCGGCGCGTGGTGGCGAAGTACAGCAGGGCCAGGCGCCGGCCCGTCTCCAGCACGCGGCCGAAGGAGGGCACCTTGCCGCCGCCGTCGCTGATGAGTTCGGCATCGGGCGCGAACAGCGCCTGGATCTGTGCGAAGTTTCCGCCCTGCACGGCCTGCGCAAAGCGCTGCAGCAATGCAGCATGGGCCTCGGGCGGCGCCGCAAAGCGCGGGCGGCCGGCCTGTACATGGCTGCGCGCGCGGTGCACCAGCTGGCGGCAGGCGGCCTCGCTGCGGCCCAGGGCCTGGGCCACCTCGGCATAGTCGGCATCGAAGATCTCGCGCAGCAAAAAGGCGGCGCGCTCGTCGGGCGTGAGCTGCTCGAGCACGAACATCAGGGCCGTGGACACGTCGTGGGCACGCTCCAGCAGGTCTTCGGCCGAGGGCGCGGACTCCTCGGCCCAAGGCTGGACCAGGGGCTCGGGCAGCCAGAAGCCCTGGTAGTGCTCGCGCTCGGCGCGCAGGCGGCGCAGCCGGTCTATGGCCAGGCGCGTGGTCACGGAAACCAGCCAGGCCTCGGGCTGCGCTATGCCGGCACGCTCGGCGCCATGCCAGCGCAGCCAGGCTTCCTGGACCAGGTCTTCGGCATCGGCGCGCTGGCCGAGCATGCGGTAGGCCAGGCCGAACAGGCGCGGGCGGTGGCGCTCGAACAGCGCCAGGGGAGCATCGGTGGCGGAGGGGGTTTGCATGCCATCAAGACGCACGAGCGCGGCGTTTTGTGACAGACAGGGTCGGCATGGACTCAGTGGGACAGCGGAGCCTGCAGCACGCTGGGATCGGTGTGGATCAGCTCCAGCGGGTAGCGGCGGCCGGCCAGGTAGTCCTCGATGCTTTGCATCACCAGCGGGCTGCGGTGCAGGGCGGTGCAGGCCTTGAGCTCGCCCAGCGTCATCCAGACCGTGCGGATGATGCCGTCATCCAGAGGCTGGCCGGCCCGGAAGTCGCCCAGCTCGCCCGTGAAGGCAAAGCGCAGATAGGTGATGTCGGAGCCGGTGCGCGTGCGCACGAAGCGGTTCAGGTAGACACCGACCAGGGCCGTGGGCACGAAGTCGTGCGCGGTCTCCTCATCGACCTCGCGCACACAGGCGGTGATGGGCGACTCGGCGGGGTCGAGATGGCCGGCAGGGGTGTTGTAGCGCACGCCATCGGCCGTGTCTTCTTCCACCAGCAGAAAACGGCCATCGCGCTCAATGATGGCCGCCACAGTGACATTGGGTTTCCAGCGATCGGGCATGGCGCGCATTATGACCAGAGGCGGCCGGCCCGTCCCCGGCCAAAACCCCCATCAGCGGACCCCGCTGCCCTGCTCCCTGGGCATGGCCGGCGGCGGCGCGGGCCTGAGCACCAGCCACAGCGCCAGCGCGATCAGCCCGCCGCCACCCGCATGCGCCAGCGTGGCGGGCTCACCCAGCAGCAGCCAGCCCCAGGCCACGCCGAACAGCGGAATCAGGAAGGTGACTGTCAGCGCCTTCAGCGGCCCCACATCGGCGATCAGGCGGAAATACAACACATAGGCCAGGGCCGTGCACAACAGGCCCAGCACCAGCATGGCAACCCAGACCTTCAGGGGTACGGCTACCCAGGCCATGGGCGCCTGTGGCTCCTGCCACAACTGCCAGAGCAGGAAGGGCAGCAGCACCAGCACCGCGCCGCACTGGCTGCCCAGCGCAACGATGCGGCTGTCCAGCCCGCCGCCAGCGGTGATCCAGCGCCGCGTCAGAAAACCCGCGGCTGCATAGCAGGCCGTGGCCACCAGGCAGGCCGCGATGCCCAGCAGCACCTCGGCCGTCAGCGCCACCGGGCCGGCCTGGGCCAGGACGGCCACGCCGGCCAGGCCTACGCAGACACCCGCCACCCGCGCCGCCGTGATGCGCTCGCCAAAGGCCAGGGCGCCCAGGAGCACGCCCATCAGAGGCGTGGTGGCGTTGAGGATGGCGCTGTAGCCGGCCGGCAGGCTGCGCGCGGCCAGCGCATACATGAGAAAGGGAACGCCCGAATTCACCACGCCCAGCGCCATGGATGGCATCAGAAGGCCCTGGAAGCGCGGGCGCAGCCGCAGCACGGCCAGCAGCAGTGCCAGCCCTGCCGCGCCCAGCAGCACCCGCACGAAGGCCGTGGGCAGGGCACCCAGCGCGGGCACGACCACGCGCAGCAGCACGAAGCTGCCGCCCCACAGGGCGGCAAGGGCGAGAAGACGCAACAGGCTGGAAAGGGGCATGGCGGCGCGCTCGGGTGTGGGGGTGGCAAGGATTGTCCAGGCGGCGCGCCGGCCGGACAAACGTTTTTTCCGAGCAGGCCGCGCCTGCCGCGCCGGCAAACCTAGAGCACCCTGATCATGTACAGGGCCCCTTCGCCGTAGCTGTCCAGCCGCTGCTGCTGCTGCGGGCTTGCCAGCGCCTGCACGGCATAGCCATGGCGCTCCCAGTAGCCGCGCGAGCCCTGCACCGAGACCAGGGCCGTGTGGCGCAGGCCCTCGGCGCGCGCCCGCTCCCACAGCGGTGCCAGCAGCGCGCGCGCCAGGCCCTGGCCTGCGGCCTCGGGGTGCACGGCCATGTCGTGCAGGTAGAGGGTGTCGGCCTGCTCCACGGCTTCGAAGTCACCGTGCAGCGGGGTGATCTTGGCCATCCGGCTGCGGTAGGCCGCGAGGTAGGCGCGCACCCGGCCGCCCTGTTCCAGCGCCAGCGAGCAGTTCGCCGTGCTGGCCAGGCGCCGCGCAAAGACCTCGCCGCTCTCGGCATAGTCGGCGCCATAGCAGGCCAGCTGGATGCCCAGCAGATCGGACAGGTCGGCAGCAGTCAGTGCGCGGACATGGAAGCGGTCAGCGAGGGGCGGGGGAGAAGACATGGAGAGGTCATTTGAGCGCCGATGGCAGGCCCGCCAGGGTAAGCGATGGCCCATGCCCCAGCACGCCCTGCCGGAATCGGTGCTGCCGGTGCAGTCAATCCTTCCAGCGCTCGCGTATGTCTTCCAGCTGCGGGCGCAGGCCGATGAACAGCGGCACCAGGCGCGGGTCGAAGTGGGCGCCGGCCTGCTGCTCTATGTGCTCCATGGCGTCGTCCACGGTCCAGGCGTGCTTGTAGGGGCGCTCCGTGGTGAGCGCGTCGAACACGTCGGCCACGGCCACGATGCGCGAGGCCAGCGGGATGTCCTCGCCCGCCAGGCCCTGCGGGTAGCCCGTGCCGTCCCACTTTTCATGGTGGGTCAGCGCGATGCTGTAGGCCATCTGCAGCACCTGGGAGTCGTGCTCGCCGATGATCTCGGCGCCGATCTGCGGATGGCGGCGCATGACCGTCCACTCCTCGGCCGTCAGCGGGCCGTTCTTGAGCAGGATGGCGTCGGGGATGCCGATCTTGCCCACGTCGTGCATGGGCGCGGCGTTGAGCAGGTCGTCCGCCCATTCGTCGGTGCAGCCGGCCGCCAGCGCCAACGTCTTTGCGTAGTGGCTCATGCGGATCACGTGCATGCCGGTTTCGTTGTCGCGGTACTCGGCCGCGCGGCCCAGGCGCTGCACGATCTGCAGCCGCGTGCTGCGCAGCTCGTCGAGCTTGACCAGCGACAGGTGGTTGCGCACCCGCGCGCGCACCACGGGAGCACGCACGGGCTTGACGATGTAGTCCACCGCGCCCGAGGCAAAGCCCAGCGCCTCGTCCTGCCCGTCCGACAGGGCCGTGATGAAGATCACCGGGATGCGGGCGGTGTCGGCCTGTGCCTTGAGCTGGCGGCACACGGCGTAGCCGTCCAGCTCGGGCATCATGATGTCCAGCAGGATCAGGTCCGGCTGGTGCTGTGCCAGCTGCAGTGCCTTGCGTCCGTCCGTGGCGAACGAGAGCCGGTAGTCCTCGCCCAGGATCTGGCGCAGCACATGCAGGTTGGTCGGGTCGTCATCGACCAGCAGCAGGCGCGGGCGCTTGTCCGTTGCCAGTAGATTGGGCGCATTCATGCTCTGTCTCCATCGATCGAGGGCAGTTGCTGCTGCAGCTGCTGGGCGCATTCCTGCGCACGCTCGAAGTCGAAATTATCCAGTGCCTGCTGCAGTGGTTGCAGCTGATCGGCCGTCAGCATGCGCACCAGGGCCTGCATGGCCTGCCCGTCCAGCTCCCCGCTTTGCAATGCGGCAACGATGCGCTCCAGCCAGGGCCGGGCATCGGCCGGCAGGCAGGACGCGCCGCCCTGTGGCCCGGCATCGGCCACGGGCGGCACCGGTGCCATGCCGCCGGGCAGCGTCTGGCCCGCGACCTCGGCCACCGGCATGGCGGCCGGATGGCGCTGGCGCAGCTCCTGCGCCACCGCATCCAAAGCCTGCTGCAACTGGTCGATGAGGGCAAGCAGCTGCGGCTGCGCGGCGCCATCCTGCGCATGGCCTTCCAGGCGCGATGCCAGGCGGTATACGGCCTGCAGCCCCAGGTTGCCTGCCGCGCCGCGCACGCGGTGCGCCAGGCCCACCAGGGCCTCGGTCCCCGGGCGCTGCAGGGCGCGGCGCAGGCGATCGGCCAGGTCAAGCTGCTCGTTCAGAAAGCGCCGTATGGCGGCCACCAGCGGATCGACCCGGCCCCACAGCGCAATGCCCGAGGCCCAGTCCACCGTGACATCGGGCAGCCCCGCCTGGGCACTGGCGGGCGCAGGCGGCCTGGCCTCCTTGAGCGCCACCTGCAGCGACAGCAGCCGCGCGATCTCGGCCTGCAGCCGCGCCATGTCCAGCGGCTTGGAGGCAAAGCCGTCCATGCCGGCGGCGCTGGCGTCGCTGCGGTCCTTCTCCAGCACGCTGGCCGACAGCGCGACGATGGGCACGGGCCGGCGCTGCAGCTGCCGCTCCCAGACACGGATGGCACGCGCCGCCGCCAGGCCGTCCATGCCCGGCATCTGCAGGTCCATCAGTACCACGTCGAAGGGCGGCTCCTGCGCCTGCACGCAGCGCAGCGCCTCGGCGCCGTCGTGGGCCAGCACCATCTGGTGGTTCTGGCTGGAGAAGTTGATCTGCAGCAGCTCCAGGTTCTCGGGCACATCGTCCACGGCCAGGATGTGCAGCGGCGGCAGGCCGCGGCTGACGGCGCCGCGCTCGGACAGCGGGCTCTCGCCCACCGGCAAGGGCAGGCGCACCTCGAACACCGTGCCCACGCCCACCGTGCTGTGCAGCTGGATGCTGCCGCCCATGAGCTCGGCCAGCTGGCGCGATATGGTCGTGCCCAGGCCCGTGCCGCCAAAGCGCCGCGTGGTAGAGGCATCGGCCTGGGCGAAGGGGTCGAAGATGCGGTGGATCTTCTCGGGCGCGATGCCGATGCCCGTGTCATGCACATCGAGCTGCAGCACGCCCTGCTCGTAGCGCACGCGCAGCAGCACATGGCCGCGCTCGGTGAACTTCACGGCATTGCCCAGCAGGTTCACCAGGATCTGCTGCACGCGCATGCCGTCGCCGCGCAGGGCCGCCGGCGTGTGCGGGTCGTAGTCCAGGCGCAGGTCCAGGCCCTTGCGGTCGGCCGTGATGCGCAGCGACGCCAGGATTTGCTGGCACAGCTCGCGCACCGAAAAATCCTCGATCTCCAGCTCCACCGCGCCCTTGTCGAGCTTGGCCGTGTCCAGGATGTCGTTGAGCAGTCGCAGCATGGAGCGCGCCGCGTAGTGCACCGTGTCCAGGTAGCGCGCCTGCGTGGGCTGCAGGGCGGTCTCGCGCAGCGCCTCGGTGAAGCCGATGATGGCGTTCATGGGCGTGCGGATTTCGTGGCTCATGTTGGCCAGGAAGGTGCTGCGCGCGGCGGCGGCCGCCTCGGCATGCTCCTTGGCCAGCACCAGCTCCTGGGCCAGCTTGCGCTGGGCGCTGATGTCGGTGAGCAGCTTGACGATCTTGTAGGGCCGGCCGTCGGCGTCGCGTATGGGGTTGTAGGTGGCCTGCACCCAGATGCGCCGCCCCTCGCGCCCGCAGCGCAGGAACTCGCCGGCCTGGAACTCGCCCTCGGCCAGGCGGCGCCAGAACTGCACATGCTCGGGCGTGTGGGCATAGCCGGGCTCGCAGAACATGCCGTGGTGGCGGCCCGCGACCTCGTCGAGCCGGTAGCCGAACAGGTCCAGGAAATTGCGGTTGGCACGCAGCACATGGCCCAGCAGGTCGTACTCGATGGTGGCCAGCGACAGGTCGATGGCGCGCACCGTGCCCTCGAACTCGGCATTGCGCGCGCGCGCCGCCGTCTGGTCCATGATCACGCCGTCGATCCAGGTCAGCTCGTCGTGCTCGTTGAAGACGCCGCGCCCGGTCTCGGACACCCAGCGGGTGCTGCCGTCGCGGTGCAGCAGGCGGTAGTCGGCGTTGTAGGTCTGGCGCCGTGACAGCGAATGCGAGACCGCAGTCTCCAGCCGGTCGCGGTCCTCGGCATGGATGAGCCGGTCCCAGCCCGTGAGTCCGTCCGTGAAGTCCTGCTCCGTCCAGCCGGTCAGCTCCTTGATGGAGCGGCTGAGCAGCAGCGGCGTCCACTTGCCGTCGTACAGGCAGCGGAAGGTGGTGCCCGGCACGTTGTTGATCAGGGTGCGGTACTGCTCCTCGCTGCGGCGCAGCGACTGCAGCATCTGGCGGCGCTCGCGGATGTCGGTCACAAAGCCCACGAACAGCGGATCGCCCGCAATCGCCACCCGGCCCACGGCCAGGCGCACGGCGATCTGCGTGCCGTCCTTGTGCAGGGCGTGGACATCGCGGCTGGAGCCGAGCAGGCCTGCAAAGCCCGCGGCCAGCTGCTTTTCCAGCGAACCGCCCCCGCCATCGCAGCCCGACGCAGGCATGAGCAGGCTGGCGCTGCGGCCCAGCACCTCCTGCGCCGTCCAGCCCAGCAGCCGCTCGGCCGCGCCGTTGAACGAGACGATGCTGCCGCTCCCGTCGATCATCACGATGCCGTCCACGGCCGTATCCACCACGGCGCGCAGGCGCGACTCGCTGCGCTGGACCTGCCGGTAGATCTGGCGGTAGCGCAGCGTCATGTTGACCGCCAGCACCAGGCCGAAGATCAGCACCACCACGCCCACGATGGAGAACACCAGCAGCGCATGCGTGGGCGCCTCCTGCTGCGCCAGCGCATCGATCCCGGGCTTGAGGCGCAGTGCGTACAGGCCTGCATAGTGCATGCAGGAGATGGCCAGGCCCATGACCGTGCCGGCCACCAGGGTGGGCCACAGGCGGCCCGTGTTGCCCAGCCGAAAGCGCACCCACAGCGACAGCATGGCCATGGTGGCGGCCACGATCACCGACAGCAACACGCCCCAGGGGTCGTAGAGCATCAGGCTCCAGGTCTGGGCCGCCGCCATGCCGATGTAGTGCATGGAGCCAATGCCCAGCCCCATGAGCACGCCGCCGCCGACCAGCGCCTGGACGGACAGCCGGGGCCGCACCATCAGCGCCAGCGCCAGCCAGGACGCCAGCATGCTGGGCAGCATGGACAGCGCGGTGATCCAGGGGTCGTAGTCGCCGAAGGTGCAGGGCACAAAGGCGAGCATGCCGATGAAGTGCATGGCCCAGATGCCCGCGCCCAGGCAGAAGGCGCCGGTCAGCACGCCGGTGCGGCGTATCCGGGGCGAGGCGGCATTGCGCGCCAGCCCCGCGATCTGCATGGCCATCATCGACGTGGCCACGGCCACCACCACCGACAGCGCCACCAGGCCCGGATGCAGCCACTGGAACCACTGCGGATGGGGTGCCCACCCGAGCACGAAGATCTCGTCCCAATTCATGGCGCCCCCCCTGAATGGCACAGGGCCACGGCACCTGCCTGTCCGCCATCGATAGTCTTCATGTATTTGATAATCATTTTCGATTGGCCTTGGCTATTAATCACGCCTAGCATGGAGTCTCATCACGAGAAAAGCCCCGAGGAAAGCCCCATGACCCGCATCCGCCAGACCTTGCACCACCATCGCCACACGCTGATGAAAACCGCCAGCTACTACGTCATCCACGTCACCGTGGCGGCGGCCGTGGCCTATGCCGTGACCCGCAACCTCTGGGCCGCGCTGACGCTCAGCCTGCTGGAGCCCACCGTCCAGGCCGTGGCCTTCTTCTTCCATGAAAAGCTCTGGGAACGGGGCCTGCGTCGCCGTACCGATGCCGCCGCCGTGATGGCGCCGCCCACGGCTGCAGCCTGAACCTGCCGGGAGTACGGAGATGACCATGCCCATACCGACACCCATGCAGCCGCTTGGCGCAGACTCATTCGGGAAGTGGCTGGCCGAGACCCTGGCCAGGATGGTCGATGGCGGCATGGGCTGAAACCCGGCCCCGCCGTGGCGGCAAGAGAAGTGGATATGGCGGCGCATGGTGGCAAGAACCCGGGAAATGCGAAATCGTTGGTATCAAGGCGCTGCTCGTGCGGCCCAGGGCCGACACGGAATCCATGCATGCATTTCGGCGCAATGGGGGCGGACTGAAGCCCTGGCCCCGGCCACAATGCCAAACATTGTCAAGCGCGTACGCTGCAAAAACCTGTGTGCAAACTGTGCGAAATCCTGTGCACATCCTGAGTTCAAACCTGTGGATTTCCTCTTTTCAAGTCTGTGATGAACCCGTTCATCCATGGTGCACGGCCAGCAGGGCGTCAATGAATACCCGGGCCGCACGCCCAGGCGCCACGGCATTGCGCCAGACGGCGAAGAAATCGCACAGATAGAAAAAGCGTTGCGGTGCCACGGCCTGCAGCAGGCCCTGGTCCTGCATGGCCTGTGCATAGTGATCGGGCAGAAAGCCCAGGTAGCGGCCCGATCGCACCAGCATGGCAATGGCCTCCTGATCGAACCCCGTGGCCTGGCGCTGCAGGCCGGCCTGGTGGCTGAGCGCCATGTTGGGTGACTGGTAGCCCAGGCCTGCGAAGGCATGCGCACCCAGGCTGCCCCAGTCCAGCGCGCCATGGTCGGCGCCATGCAGCGGATGGCCGGGGGCGCAGTACAGCTGCATGCGCTCGCCAAACAGCCGGGCGCTGTCCAGCGCACGCGAACTGGGTGCCGATGGCAGCACGCCTACCTGCCAGCGCCCCTCCATCAGCCCGCGCTCGATGGCCTGGATGGAGGCCACATGCAGGCGCAGATGCAGCTGCGGCGCCTGGTCGTGCAAAACGCCGATCGCCTCGGGAATGCGCGACTGCGGGTTGCCCACGGTCTTGTCGAACAGCGCCACGTCCAGCGTGCCGGCCAGCCGGCCATGGATGTCATCCACCTGGCCCAGGAAGCCTTCCACGCCACCGAGCAGTTGCAAGGTGGCCTCGTAGATGCGGTGGCCTTCGGGCGTGAGAGCGAAACCCGCGCGCCCGCGCCGGCACAGCGTCAGGCCCAGGCGCTCCTCCAGGTCCTTCATATGGCGACTCAGCGTGGAGCTGCCGATGTTCAGCTCCAGCTCGGCAGCCGACATGCCGCCGCACTCGACCACGGCCTTGAACACGCGCAGCAGGCGCAGGTCCATGTCGCCCAGCTGGCCCAGCGCGGCCCGTGCGCGCCCGTCCCGAGCCGGGCGGCCCGGGGTGCTGTCCATCGAAAAATCCGCCATCGCCCTTCGCCTCCCGGTGCCCGCCGGAACTGGCCACCACTACTGGGGAGCCACTATAGGCGAGCACCATGGCGGCGCCGGCCATGGATTCCCACAATGCGCTCTCTCGGGGCCCGGATCGGCAAGCCCTTGCTCACTTGCAGGAATCCGCAAGTGAACCTCGATATCACGCACTTCGAGAAATCAAAAGGCACGATCACAATGGGCCGGTTCCTTTTTTTCTTTCCCGGCCCGAGGAGATCACCATGACCCTGGTTCCCACCGAACAAGGCGCTGCAGCCGCCACGCGCACCGATGCCGCCTGGCTTGACGCCCACTGGATGCCCTTCACCGGCAACCGCGAGTTCAAGGCGCGCCCGCGCATGATCACCGGCGCCCAGGGCGCCTACTACACCGATGCCGACGGCCGCAAGATCTTCGACGGCCTGTCGGGCCTGTGGTGCTCGGGCCTGGGCCATGGCCGCCGCGAGATCGCCGAAGCCATCGGCCGCGCGGCCCAGCAGCTGGACTATGCGCCGGCCTTCCAGTTCGGCCACCCGGCCTCGTTCGCGCTGGCCAACAAGATCAAGGAGCTGACGCCTGCAGGCCTGGACCATGTGTTCTTCACGGGCTCGGGCTCGGAGGCGGCCGACACGGCGCTGAAGATGGCACGCGCCTACTGGCGCGCCAAGGGCCAGGGCGGCAAGACCCGGCTGATCGGGCGCGAGAAGGGCTACCACGGCGTGAACTTCGGCGGCATCTCGGTCGGCGGCATGGTGGGCAATCGCAAGACCTTCGGCCAGGGCGTGGAGGCCGACCACCTGCCGCACACGCAGCCGGCGCTGGGGTCCTTCCACAAAGGCATGCCTGCCACCGATGGCCGCGCGCTGGCCGACAGGCTGCTGGACCTGATCGCCCTGCATGACGCCAGCAACATCGCAGCCGTCATCGTCGAGCCCTTCTCGGGCTCGGCCGGTGTGGTGATTCCGCCGGCCGGCTATTTGCAGCGCCTGCGCGAGATCTGCACGCAGAACAACATCCTGCTGATCTTCGACGAGGTCATCACGGGCTTCGGCCGCTGCGGCGCCATGACCGGGGCCGAGGCCTTCGGCGTCACGCCCGACATCATGAACATCGCCAAGCAGGTGACCAATGGCGCCCAGCCCCTGGGCGCCGTGGTGGCCAGCAAGGAGATCTACGACACCTTCATGGCAGCGGGCGGCCCCGAGTACATGCTGGAGTTCCCGCACGGCTATACCTACTCGGCCCACCCCATCGCCTGCGCGGCGGGCGTGGCCGCGCTGGACCTGCTGCAGCGCGAGGACGGCCCGGGCCGCGTGCGCGCACTGGCCCCGTTCTTCGAGCAGGCCGTGCACAGCCTCAAGGGAGCAAAGCATGTGGCCGACATCCGCAACTTCGGCCTGGCTGCGGGCTTCACCATCGAGTCGCTGCCCGGCGAGCCGGCCCGCCGTCCCTACGAGATCGCCATGAAGTGCTGGGACAAGGGCTTTTACGTGCGCTACGGCGGCGACACCATCCAGATCGCGCCGCCCTTCATCAGCGAGAAGGCCGAGATCGAGCGGCTGGTCAGCGCCCTGGGCGATGCCCTGACGGAAACGCACTGAGCATCTCCGGCATATGAGAAAAGCCCCTGGGCCGTGAGGCCGCAGGGGCTTTTTACATGGCAACGGCAAGGCTGCGAAATCAGTCCAGCGTGATGCCCGCGTTCTTGATCACATCGCGCCACTTGTCCACTTCCACGCGCAGGAACTGGGCCGAGGCATCGGGCTTGAGGCCCGAGGGCAGCACGCCCATGGCGTCCAGCTTTTCCTTGACCTCGGGCGCGGGCAGGGCCTTGGCGATCTCGGCGTAGAGCCTGTCCACGATGGGCTTGGGCGTGCCTGCGGGCACGGCCGCGAGGAACCAGGCATCGGCCGTGAAGTCCTTGAGGCCGGCCTCGGACATGGTGGGCACGTCGGGCATGGACTGCAGACGCTCGTTGTGGGCCACGGCCAGGGCACGCACCTTGCCGGCCTTGAGCTGCGCGGCAATCGTCACGGCCGTGAGAAAGCCGAAGTCGGTCTCACCGGCTGCCAGCGACACCACGGAAGGCGCACTGCCCTTGTAGGGCACGTGGCCGATCTTGACCTTGGCCTGCATGGCATACAGCTCGGCGCCCAGGTGGTTGGGGCCGCCCGTGCCCGACGAGGGGTAGTTGAGCTTGCCGGGCTGGGCCTGGGCCGCCGCCGTCAACTCCTTGAGCGAGTGGAACGGGCTTTGCGCGCCCACGGTGAGCACCAGCGGGCTGCGTGCCACCAGGCTGATGGGCGCGAAGTCGCGCAGCGGGTCATAGGGCAGCTTGGTGTACAGGCCCTTGGCCATGGCCATGCAGCCCACATCGCCCAGCACCACGGTGTAGCCGTCGGCCGGCGCCTTGGCCACCAGGTCGCAGCCGATGGTGCCGTTGGCGCCGGGCTTGTTGTCCACCACCACCGTGGTGTGCATGCTCTCGCCCATCTTTTGCGCCAGCAGGCGGCCCAGGATGTCGGTGGAGCCGCCAGGCGCAAAGGGCACGACCAGGCGGATGGTCTTGGACGGATAGCTGCCTGCGCCCTGGGCCTGGGCGAGGGGCGCCGCCAGCGTGGCCGCCAGCGCCAGGCCGCCGGCCAGGGCGCGCCACAGGGCAGGGGTGCGGGAGGATGCGAAAGGGGTTTGTCTCATGCTGTTGTCTCGTGAGGGGGTGGAATGCGTGAAGGCCGAGCGCGCGGCAGCATACCAGCAGCGGGCGGCGCGAAACGCGTGGCGCGGGGCGGCAATGACCGGCGCGGGACAGTTCAGGAGGCCGCGCGCTTGCGTGCGGCGGCGGCACGCACGGAGGGTGGCTTGGGCAGCGCCTTCGGAGGTGCCTTCGGAGCCGCCTTTGCAGTGGGCTTTGCATTGGTCTTTGCGACGGCTTTTGCGGTGGTCTTTGCGGCCGGCCTTGCCGTTGTTTTTGGCGCCGTCTTTGCTGCCGTTCTGGGTGTCGTCCCTGCTGCCTTTTTTGGTGCAGTCCTCGGCACTGCCATCGCAGGCTTTTCCACCGGCTGCACGGCGCGTTGCGGACGCGGGCTGCGCAGGCTGTCGGCATCGAGGATGAGCCGCCCCTGGATGCGGCCCTTCATGCGCTTGACGCTGCTGGCCGCATCCCGCATGTGCTGCTGCATCAGCGCATGCACCTTCACGGCATCCCGTTCGCGTGCGGCCTGCACGATGTCGCGGTGGATCCGGGCATTGGCCTCGCCGAAGCGCCGGTGCTCGGACTGGGGCGTGCGGTTGGCGAAGACGATGAGCTGGCGAATCATCTCGTTGATGAGCTCGCAGGTGAAGCGCAGGAAGGGGTTGGGATTGGCTGCTGCAAGGATGTCGTGGAAGTTCACGTCCTCGCGCCGCTGGCTCACCAGGTCCTCGCTGCTTTGCGTGGGGTCGCAGCAGGCGATGCTGTGCTCCAGCGCATCGAAATCCGCCTCGGTCAGATGGGGCACGGCGCCTGCCGCCAGCTCGGGCTCCAGCATCTGGCGCACCGTGTAGATGTCGTCGATGGTCACCTCCTGGAAGAACAGGTAGTTCTGCATGAACTGCAGCGTGCGGTCCAGCGGCACCTCGACGACCGTGCCACCGCCCGAAGGGCCGGTGGAGATGGTGATCAGCCCCTGCACTTCCAGCGATTTGAGGGCCTCGCGGATCGTGCCCTTGCTGACCTGGAACTGTGCCTGCAGCTCGCTTTCGCGCGGCAGGCGGTCGCCGGGGCTGAGGTTCTTTTCGGTGATCAGGCGCTTGATCTCCTGGGCCACGAGATCCGGGCGCTTGAGCTGCCGGATTGCCAGGGAGGGCGACTTGGGTGTATCCATTGCTGTGTTCTCCGGAAGGGCACCGGATCGTGTCCGCGCCCAGTCTGCATGCGGGTTTGGTGCAGTATGCACCGCCATGGCGCGTGGCCGTGCCCGCCTAGGGTTAGCACGCGCCCTATTTCTTCTATTTATCACTATAAATATGAATCAAGGAGCCTGCACGCACCCATTCCGACTGGCATGCAACTTGCTCTGAAAAGCGTACCCGGGCCGCCGCGCCTTCAGTCCCCACCACGGAGATCCCATGCAACGTCGTCACCTCCTGCAACTCTCGGCACTGGGCGCATTGCCCGCATCGCTGGGCCTGGGCCGCAGCGTCTGGGCGCAGTCCAAGGACAGCATCCAGTTCGCCTGCCCCGTGCCCATGTCGGGCGCCTTCGCGGCCAACGGAAAGTATGCGGACCTGGGCATGAAGCTGGCCATCGAGCAGTACGGCAAGGCGCTGGGCCGGCCGCTGGCCTATACCGTGCTGGACACCGAGGGCAAGCCCGCCACGGCCGTGCGCAAGCTGCAGGAGTCTTCGCAGCAGCAGGGCACGCGCTTCTTCGCAGGCGGCATCCTGTCGTCGGAGGCGCTGGCCATGGGCAAGGAGGCCGAGAAGACCGGCGGCATCTTCATCACCACCGCAGGCGCCGACGAGATCACGGGCAAGGACTGCAACAGCGCCACCTTCCGCTGGTCGGCGCCCACCTTCGGCGCCATCGAGCAGACCGTGCGCCCGCTGGTCGAATCCCTGCCCAAGGCCAAGCGCTGGTACACCATCACGCCGCAGTACGTGTTCGGCGACGGCCTGCTGACGGCGGCCAAGAACATCTTCAAGGAAAAGGGCATCGAGCATGTGGGCAACAGCTACCACTCGCTGACCGAAAAGGAGTTCAGCGGCTACCTGACCAACGCCGTGGCCGCCAAGCCCGACGTGCTGCTGCTGCTGAACTTCGGCGCCCAGTCCTCGGACACGCTGCGCCAGGCCATCAGCTTCGGCATGAACAAGAACATGACCATCCTGATCGCCTGGGCCTCGGGGCTGGAGCAGTTCGAGTCGCTGGGCGCCGACCTGTGCGACGGCGTGTACTTCGGCGCCCAGTACTGGCACACGGTGGACACGCCGCTCAACCGCGATCTGGTGCAGCTCTGCAACGACAAGTTCAAGGCCAATCCCAACTACAGCCTGGCCGGCCACTACATCTGCACCAAGCTGATGATCGACGCCATCATCAAGGCCGGCACGGCCGACCCCAAGGCCGTGGTCGCCGCGCTGGAAGGCATGAAGTACCAGGGCCTGACGGGCGAGGAAGAAGTGCGCAAGGCCGACCACCAGGTGCTCAAGAGCTACTACCTGCTCAAGGGCAAGGCCAAGTCCAAGATGAAGAACAAGGACGACTACGTGGATGTGGTGAGTTCGGGCAAGTCCTTCCTGCCCGT
This sequence comes from Delftia sp. UME58, assembly GCF_014170385.1. Lineage (NCBI taxonomy): Bacteria > Pseudomonadati > Pseudomonadota > Betaproteobacteria > Burkholderiales > Comamonadaceae > Delftia > Delftia sp. UME58. The sequence continues at coordinate 93,468 of NZ_LZZV01000021.1, read as the reverse complement.
AGACCAGACCGGCTGCAAATTGGCTTGAAAGCCCCCTGAGCGGCTACGCCGCTTCCCCCTCTCGCGTCGCGGGGGGGACGGCACCCTCGCAGCGGGGCGGCCCTTGCTCGGTGCCCCTCGCCTGGGCCTCGCCAGTTTCATGGCGAACCGCGCATCAAGGCCGCCACTGCGCCTCCTTCGTCCATCGTTTCGGACCCTGTATGAGCATCTATCTGCTTCAGACCATCAACGGGATCGGCATAGGCATGCTGTATTTCCTGTTGGCCGTGGGCCTGTCCATCGTTTTCGGCCTGCTGCGTTTCGTGAATTTCGCGCATGGCGCCTTCTACCTGCTGGGCGCCTATTTCTGCTACCAGATGACGCGCTGGGGCATGAGCTTCTGGCTGTCCCTGGTCGTGGTGCCGCTGGCCGTGGGCGCGCTGGGCTGGCTGGTGGAAAAGCTCATGCTGCGCCATGTGTATGCCAAGGCGCATGAGTTCCACATCATCGTCACCGTGGGCCTGGCCCTGGTGGTGCAGGAGCTGGTGATCGTGCAATGGGGCCCGCTGGGCGACAGCGTGGCCGTGCCCGATCTGCTGCAGGGCGTGGTGATGTGGGGCAGCTTCGTCTATCCCAAGTACCGGCTGTTCGTGATCGGCTTCACGGCCGTGCTGGCCGTGCTGCTGTGGTGGCTGCTGGAGGGCACGCGGCTGGGCAGCGCGGTGCGCGCAGGCAGCGAATCGACCGAGATGGTGTCCCTGCTGGGCGTGAACGTGCTGCGCATCTTCAGCCTGGTGTTCGCGCTGGGCGCGGCCACGGCGGCGCTGGCCGGCGTGCTGGCCGCGCCCATACGCGGCGCCGAGCCCTTCATGGGCGTGGAGGCGCTGGGCGTGGCCTTCGTGATCGTGGTCGTGGGCGGTCTGGGCAGCTTCGGCGGCGCCCTGGTCGGCGGCCTGCTGATCGGCATCGTGCAAAGCGTGATGAGCACGCTGTGGCCCGAGGGCGCGCGCCTGATGATCTACGTGGCCATGGCCGCGGTGCTGCTGTTGCGACCCCATGGCCTGCTGGGCCGCAAAGGATGAAGACCATGACCAGGCATTCCCATATCCTTCTCGCGCTGGCCATCGTGGTCGCCATGCCGCTGTGCATGCAGTCGGGCTCGCTGGCCAGCGAGGTGCTGATCTTCGGCCTCGCGGCCATGGGCTGCAATCTGCTGCTGGGCTACACGGGGCTGCTGTCCTTCGGGCAGGGCATCTTCTTCGGCCTGGGCAGCTACACCATCGCCCTGCTGCTGACGCGCTGGCCCCTGCCCATGCCGCTGGCCCTGCTGGCCGCCACGGCCATGGGGGCCGTGGGCGCGGCCATCGTCGGCTGGGTGGCCATACGCCAGCGCGGCACCTACTTCGTGATGCTCACCCTGGCGTTTGCGCAGATGTTCTATTTTCTGGCCTACTCGGCCACGGGCATCACCGGCGGCGACAACGGCCTGCTCGATGTGCCCCGCCCCGCCCTCGCGGTGGCCGGCCAGACGCTGTGGCCGCTGGCCACGCCCTGGCAGTACTACGGCTTTGTGGCCGTGCTCTTTCTGGTGGTGTTCTGGCTGCTGCGCCGCGTCTGCGACTCCATGTTCGGCCGCACCCTGCTGGCCGTGCGTGACAACGAGGAACGCGCCGCCGCCGTGGGCTACGACCTGAGGCTGCTCAAGCTGCAGGCCTTCGTGATCTCGGGCGCCGTGACGGGCCTGGCCGGCGCGCTGCACGCCATGATGACGGGCATCGCCCCGCTGTCCAACGCCGAGTACCACACCAGCGAAATGATCCTGGTGATGACCGTGATCGGCGGCACGGGCAACCTGCTGGCCTCGGTGTTGGGCGCGGCCTTCTATGTGCTGCTGGGCGACTGGCTGTCCACCCTGTGGCCGCGCTGGCTGCTGCTGCTGGGCGTGGTGCTGATGATCGTGAGCCTGGGCCTGCAGCGCGGCCTGTGGGGCCTGGGCGAGAGCCTGTGGGCCCTGGTGCGCCGCAAAGGGCCGGCAGATGCCGAGGCGGCCGCTGCAGGAACCAAAGGAGGCCAGGCATGAGCGCCGCAGCATCTCCCATCCTGCTCGAAGCCGTGGGCGTCGAGAAACGCTACGACAAGTTCGTCGCCCTGGGCGGCGTGGACCTCAAGGTCCGCGCCCACACCGTGCACTCGGTGATCGGCCCCAACGGCGCGGGCAAGACCACGCTGTTCCACATGCTCACGGGCACCAAGAGCGTGAGCGGCGGGCGCATCGTGTTCGACGGCCACGACGTGACGCGCGAGCCCGACCACCGACGCGTGCGCCGTGGCATGGCACGGTCCTTCCAGGTCACCAGCCTGTTCCTGACCCTGCCCGTGCGCGAGAACCTGCGCCTGGCCGCCCAGGGCGTGGCGCCCGCCAGGGCGCTGGACTGCTGGAACGCGCCCGTGGGTGCTCGCGCCCTGGCCGATACCGTGGCCAGCGTGCTCTCGCGCCTGGGCCTGGAGCGCCACGCGGACACGCCGGCCGGCAACCTCTCGCATGGCCAGCAGCGGCGGCTGGAGGTGGGCATGGCCCTGGCCGCGCGGCCCAAGGCCATCTTCCTGGACGAGCCGACCTCGGGCATGGGCATCGACGATCTGGACGAGATGAAGCGCCTGATCCAGGGCCTCAGGGACGAGCACACCGTGGTCCTCATCGAGCACAACATGAACATCGTCATGGACATCTCCGACACCATCACCGTCATGCAGCAAGGCCGCGTGCTGGCCGAAGGACTGCCCCACGAAATCCGCGCCGACGAGCGCGTGCGCAGCGCCTACCTGGGCAACATGATCACGGGAGGAAAGGCATGAGCGGTCCCCTGCTTTCGGTCGAGGGCATACACGCCCACTACGGCAAGAGCCATGTGCTGCAGGGCGTGTCGCTGCAGGTGCAGGACGGCGAACTGGTCACGCTGCTGGGCCGCAACGGCGCGGGCAAGACCACCACGCTCAAGTCCATCGCGGGGGTGATGCAGCCCTCGCAGGGGCAGATCCGCTTCGGCGGTGAACCCGTGCACCGGCTGGCCACGCACCAGGTGGCCCAGCGCGGCATCTGCCTGGTGCCAGAGCACCGCGGCATCTTCAAGCTGCTCACGGTGGAGGAGAACCTGCTGCTGGGCCAGCGCAAACGCTCGCCCTGGCAACTGGCCGACATCTATCGCATCTTCCCGCGCCTCAAGGAGCGGCGCGGCAACGGCGGCGGCCAGCTGTCGGGTGGCGAGCAGCAGATGCTGGCCATAGGCCGCGCCCTGATGAACGCGCCGCGGCTGCTCATGCTGGACGAGCCCGTCGAGGGCCTGGCGCCCGTGATCGTGGAGGAGATCGTGGCCCAGCTCAAGACCATCAAGGCCGCGGGCGTGGCGATCTTGCTGGTGGAGCAGAACCTGGAGGTCTGCACCCAGCTGGCCGACCGCCACTACATCATCGAACAGGGTGCGATTGCGCACGAGGCAGGCAATGCCGCTTTCCTGGCCGATGACGCCATCAAGGACCGGTATCTCGGTGTAGGGATCGTCTGATCCACCGCTTTTCGCATTCCCAGGAGTCATTCATGGATCTCAGTACCCCTCTTGCAGCCACCGCCGTTGCGGCCGGGCTGCGCACCGACGGCGCCCGCCTGTGGCAATCGCTGATGGACCTGGCGCGCATAGGCGCCACACCCAAGGGCGGCGTGTGCCGCCTGGCGCTGACGGACCTGGACCGCCAGGGGCGCGATCTCTTCGTGCAGTGGGCGCGCGAGACCGGCTGCAGCATCCGCGTCGATGCCATCGGCAACATCTTCGCGCGGCGCGCGGGCCTGGACGATGCGCTGCCGCCCGTGATGACGGGCAGCCACATCGACACCCAGCCCACGGGCGGCAAGTTCGACGGCAACTACGGCGTGCTGGCCGGGCTGGAGGTGCTGCGCACGCTCAACGATGGCGGCGTGCGCACGCGCGCCCCGGTGGAGGTGGCCGTGTGGACCAACGAGGAAGGCTCGCGCTTCGTGCCCGTGATGATGGGCTCGGGCGTGTTCGTCAATGCCTTCACGCTGGAGCATGCGCTGGCCCAGCGCGATGCCCAGGGCGTGAGCGTGGACGAGGCGCTGCGCGCCATCGGCTATGCCGGGCCGGCCGGCCCGGCGCCTGCGGTGGGCGCGTATTTCGAAGCCCACATCGAGCAAGGCCCGGTGCTGGAAAACCATGAGCGCGTGATCGGCGTGGTCAGCGCCGCGCTGGGCCAGCGCTGGTACGACGTCAGCGTGCAGGGCATGGAGGCCCATGCCGGCCCCACGCCCATGGAGCTGCGCCGCGACGCCCTGCTGGCCGCCAGCGACCTCGTGGCCGAGGTCAACCGCATTGCCATGGAACGCCTGCCGCACGCACGCGGCACCGTGGGGTCGCTGCAGGTGTTTCCCAACTCGCGCAACGTGATCCCGGGCAGCGTCACGCTCAGCGTGGACCTGCGCGCGCCGGACGACGGCCAGTTGCTGGACATGGACGCCGCAATGCGCGCGGCCTGCGAGCGCATTGCGGCCACGCGCGGCGTGTCCATCGACGTGGAGCAGGTGGTCTACTTCCCGCCCCAGCCGTTCACGCCGCATCTGGTGGAGGCCGTACGCGCCAATGCGGCCGACCTGGGCTACAGCGCCATGGACGTGGTCAGCGGCGCGGGCCACGATGCCGTCTACCTGGCGCGCGTGGCGCCTGCGGCCATGATCTTCGTGCCCTGCGCCGACGGCATCAGCCACAACGAGATCGAGGATGCCGAGCCCGCCCACCTGGAGGCCGGCTGCAACGTGCTGCTGCGCGCCATGCTGGCGGCGGCGGGCGTGGTGCAGCCAGCGGACAGCGGGGTGCCGGCATGAAGATCCTGATCGCCCGGCTCAACCACGAGACCAATACCTTCTCGCCCGTGCCCACGCCCATGGCGGCGTTTGCGCCCACCTATGGCGAGGCGGCCCATGCCGCCAACAAGGGGATGCGCACGGCCATGGCCGCCTTCATCGACCTGGCCGAGGCGACGGGCGCCACCCTGGTCACGCCCGTGTCGGCCACGGCCAACCCCAGCGGCCCCGTGCATGCGGCCGCCTATGACGAACTCACGCGCCGCATCGTGGCGGCCGCACCGGGCTGCGATGCCATCTTGCTGGACCTGCACGGCGCCATGGTGGCCGAGAACAGCGCCGACGGCGAAGGCGACCTACTCGAACGCGTGCGCGCCGCCGCACCCGGCGTGCCCATCGGCGTGGCGCTGGACCTGCACGGCAACATCACCGAAAAAATGGTGGGCAATGCCGACGTGATGGTCGGCTTCAAGACCTATCCGCACATCGACATGTACGAGACCGGCGAACACGCGGGCCGCCTGCTGCTGGACATGCTGGCCGGCCGCGCGCGCTACGCCGTGTGCTGGCACCGCCTGCCGCTGATGAGCCACACGCTGCGCAGCACCACGCTGGACGGCCCCATGCTGGACGCCGTGAACGCCGCGCGCGCCCTGGAAGCGGAGGGCCTGCCGGCGGTCTCGGTGTTCGGCGGCTTCTCGCTGGCCGACATCGCCGCGCCCTGCGTGAGCGTGGTCGCCACCTGCAGGACCGACGAGCGCGCGGCCACCCAGGCGAGCGTGGACGCGCTGGCCGCCCGGATCTGGCAGCGGCGCGCCGACTACGTCTACCGCAGCGAGCCGCTGGCCGATTCGCTGCGCCGCGCCCAGGCCCTGGCCGAAGGCGCCGACCGCCCCGTGCTGCTGCTCGACCATGGGGACAACTGCATGTCGGGCGGCACCTGCGACACCATGGATGTGCTGCAGACCGCGCTGGAGCTGGGCCTGTCAGGCATTGCCGTGGGCCCGCTGTGCGACCCCGAAGCGGTTGCCTCGCTCACGGCGGCGGGCGAAGGCGCCGAGGTGGAGATCGCGCTGGGCAACAAGGTATCGCTGGAGCGCATCGGCCTGCACAAGCAGCCGCTGCGGCTGCGCGGCACGGTGCGCGCCGTCAGCGACGGCGCCTACACGGTCAGCGGCCCCATCTACACGGGCCAGCGCTGCCAGATGGGCCGCACGGTCTGCCTGGACACGGGCGCAGCGCAGATCGTGATCACCGAGCAGACGCACGAGCCCTGGGACCTGGGCGTGTTCCACTGCGTGGGCATGGACCCGACGCGCTTTCGCTTCGTGCTGCTCAAGTCGCGCATGTACTGCCGACCCGTCTTCGTGCCGCTGTCTGCCGGCCTGGTCGAGTGCGACAGCCCCGGCGTGACCACCTCGGACTATTCGCGCTTTCCGTTCGCCCGGGTCAGCCGCCCGGTGTTTCCGCTGGACGCCATCTGACGGACGCCATGTGATTGCCCGGCTTTGCAGCGGCGCGCAAGCAAAGACCGCCGCCGCTGCGGGGCATTGGGCAACCAGGCATCACAACAGTTTCACAGCAGGGCCCGACTATTGCCTGTCGGCCTACAATCGGTTCCCCCCTACCTCGGCCGACGGCACGCGGGCTGTACCGCGCGTGCGTTGGCCATGCCTTCGCTGGAGACGCTTGATGTCCGACAACACGGCCCCGACCCCTTCCGATAAACGTGCCCAGCTGCGCCGTGCCGCACTCGAATACCACGAGTTTCCCAAGCCCGGCAAGCTGACCATCGTGCCGACCAAGCCCATGGCCAACCAGCATGACCTGGCCCTGGCCTACTCGCCCGGCGTGGCAGCGCCCTGCGAAGAGATCGTCAAGGACCCGGCCGCCGCCTTCAAGTACACGGCGCGCGGCAACCTGGTGGCCGTGATCTCCAACGGCACGGCCGTGCTGGGCCTGGGCGACATCGGCGCGCTGGCCTCCAAGCCGGTGATGGAAGGCAAGGCCGTCCTGTTCAAGAAGTTCGCGGGCGTGGACGTCTTCGACATCGAGATCAACGAGAAGGACCCGCAAAAGCTGGTCGATGTGATCGCCGCGCTGGAGCCCACCTTCGGCGCCATCAACCTGGAAGACATCAAGGCACCCGAGTGCTTCTTCGTGGAGCGCGAACTGCGCCGCCGCCTGAAGATCCCCGTCTTCCACGATGACCAGCACGGCACGGCCATCACCGTGGCAGCGGCCATGGTCAACGCGCTCAAGGTCGCGGGCAAGAAGATCGAGGAGGTCCGTCTCGTGGCCTCGGGCGCGGGCGCTGCCGCCCTGGCCTGCCTGAACCTGCTGCTCAAGGTCGGCCTGCGCCGCGAGAACGTGTTCGTCACCGACCTGGCCGGCGTGGTCTACGAGGGCCGTACCGAGCTGATGGACGAGGACAAGGCCCAGTTCGCGCGCGCCACCGAGCTGCGCACGCTGGGCCAGGTCATCGAAGGCGCCGACGTCTTCCTGGGCCTGTCCGCTGGCGGCGTGCTCAAGCAGGAAATGGTGGTCAAGATGGCCGCGCGCCCGGTGATCTTCGCGCTGGCCAACCCCAACCCCGAAATCGTTCCCGAAGACGTCAAGGCCGTGCGCAGCGACGCCATCATCGCCACGGGCCGCTCGGACTACCCCAACCAGGTCAACAACGTCCTGTGCTTCCCGTACATCTTCCGTGGTGCGCTGGACTGCGGCGCGACCACCATCACCACCGAGATGGAAATCGCCACCGTCCACGCCATCGCCGAGCTGGCCCAGGCCGAGCAGAGCGAGGAAGTGGCGGCCGCCTACGTGGGCGAGCAACTGACTTTCGGCCCTGAGTACCTGATCCCCAAGCCCTTCGATCCGCGCCTGATGATGAAGATCGCATCGGCCGTGGCCCAGGCCGCCGCCGAGTGCGGCGTGGCCCAGCGCCCGATCCAGGACATGGATGCCTACCGCGCCCACCTGCAGACCTTCGTCTACGCCTCGGGCACCATGATGAAGCCGCTGTTCGCCGCGGCCAAGAAGGCCGCCAAGAAGCGCGTGGCCTACGCCGAGGGCGAGGAAGAGCGCATCCTGCGCGCCACGCAGATCGTGGTGGACGAGCGCATTGCGCGCCCCACGCTGATCGGCCGCCCGGCCATCATTGCCCAGCGCATCGAGAAGTTCGGCCTGCGCCTGAAGGAAGGCGTGGACTACGACGTGGTCAACGTCGAGCACGACGAGCGCTACCGCGACTTCTGGCAGACCTACCACCGCATGACCGAGCGCAAGGGCATCACCGTGCCCATCGCCAGGATCGAGATGCGCCGCCGCCTGACCCTGATCGGCTCCATGCTGCTGCACAAGGGCGAAGTCGATGGCCTGATCACCGGCACCTGGGGCCAGACATCGCACCACCTGCAGTACGTGGACCAGGTGATCGGCCGCCGCGCCGGCGTGCAGACCTATGCCTGCATGAACGGCCTGCTGCTGCCCGATCGTCAGGTCTTCCTGGTGGACACCCACGTCAACTACGACCCCACGGCCGAGCAGCTGGCCGAGATCACCATCATGGCCGCCGAGGAAATGATGCGCTTCGGCGTCAAGCCCAAGGCCGCCCTGCTGTCGCACTCCAACTACGGCTCCAGCAACCAGCCCAGCGCCGTCAAGATGCGCCAGACCCTGGAGCTGCTGCGTGAGCAGGCCCCGTGGCTGGAGGTGGACGGCGAGATGCACGGCGACGTGGCCCTGGACGGCAAGGCCCGCGCCCAGCTCATGCCCAACAGCACGCTGCTGGGCAACGCCAACCTGCTGGTCATGCCCAACATCGACGCGGCCAACATCAGCTACAACCTGCTCAAGCAGGCCGCTGGCGGCGGCATCGCCATCGGCCCCGTGCTGCTGGGCGCCGCCCGTCCCGTGCACATCCTCACGCCGAGCACGACGGTGCGCCGCATCGTCAACATGACGGCGCTGACGGTGGCGGACGCTAACGCTAATCGGTAAGCACCCCCTGAGCGGCTTCGCCGCTTCCCCCTCTCTCGCTTCGCGGGAGGGGGACGACACCCTCGCTGCGGGGCGGCCCTTGCTGGGTGTCCCTCGTTTTGGCCGCGCGCGCTTTTTTTGGCAACGGGCGGCATTTGCATTGAATAGAAGGCAACTCAGGCGCAGAGTTGCCTGCTCACTGTTCAATCCCCAGACATTTCCTTGGTCAAGCTGCCTGTTTTTTGGGCAGAACTTGCATTTTGAGGGGTGTTCCGTCACACTAGCGGGTCGAGATTTCAGGGCTTCCCTGGATTTCTGAAAGGTGTAGTTGATGCTGAAGGCAGCCGCCGCCAAGGCGTACCAGTCCGGTCTAGCGCTCATCGTCGGGGCCGCCTTTGTGCTGTCGCCCTCGCTCGCTGATGCGCGCCGCTCGGCGCCCGAGAGCGTGGAAGCGACGGCGGCCGTGGCCACCGTCGCCCTGTCCGAGTTGCCGCGCGAAGGCCGTTCCACGTATACGCTGATCCTGCGCGGCGGGCCTTTTGCCCACGACAAGGACGGCACGGTGTTCGGCAACCGCGAGCGCATCCTGCCGCGCCAGTCGCGCGGCTATTACCGTGAGTACACGGTGCGCACGCCCGGTTCGCGTGATCGTGGAGCCCGCCGCATCGTCTGCGGCGGAGAGCCCCAGCGGCCCGATGCCTGCTACTACACCAGCGACCACTACAGCAGCTTTCGCAAGATCATCGAATGACCTCGACCCAGTCTCTACAGCCAGTTCGACCCTCCGTGTCCGACGCAGTGCGCTGGCAGGGGTCTGCATTTCATCCACAGCCAAGGGATGCCGAAGGCCATGAGCCCGTCCCCGCAGGCCACATCCACGTTAGAGAAAGAGCCACGGAGATGGATGCACCACTTCGTAAGATCCCGGACACCCCTTTGCGGAACGTGCGCGCCAACATCGTGCAGTCGATCCGCGCCTACAGGGTGGAGGATCTGCAACAGGCGGCCGAGACGCTGGGGTGCCATTTTCTGTATGCCAACCTGGCCCATGCGCAGACCAAGGCCGACATCCTGGAGCTGCTGGCCACGCAGTTCTTCTTTCCCGCGCATTTCGGCAAGAACTTCGACGCGCTCTACGACTGCCTGACCGACCCCATCCACAAGGCCGGCCCGCAGCCGGGCTTTGTGCTCGTGCTCGACCAGATCCCGACCACGCCCAAGTTCGACAAGGAAGTGCGCGAGCAGCTGCTGGACAGCTTCCGCGACGCGGCCGAATACTGGGCCGAGCGCAAGATTCCGTTCCGCTGCTTCTACTCGTTCCTGTAAGGGCAGGACATTGATTGCACAGCGCCCCATGGGCGCTTGCAGGCGCTGCAGGCCGCTGGGCCCCTGTGCCTAGGCGCGCGTGAACCGGGCGGCGAGTGCCTCGTATTCGGACACCGGCACCTCCTCGGCGCGGCGCTGCAGGTCGAATTCCCCGTCAAAGCCCTTGGCTTCCAGCCAGCGCCCCAGCGTGTTGCGCAGGATCTTGCGCCGCTGGCTGAAGGCCACCTGCACCATCTCCTCCAGCAGCCTGGCATCCAGGGTCGCCGGCGCCTCGCGCGGGACCATGCGCACGACGGCGCTGTCCACCTTGGGCGGCGGATTGAAACTCTCGGGCGGCACGTACAGCACGCTCTCCATCGCATAGCGCCACTGCAGCATGACCGTCAGCCGCCCATAGGCGGCCGTGGCCGGAGAGGCCACCATGCGATCTATGACTTCCTTTTGCAGCATGAAATGCTGGTCCTCGACCACGTCCACCTGTTCGAGCAGGTGAAAGAGGATGGGGCTGGAGATGTTGTAGGGCAGGTTGCCCGCAATGCGCAGCTTGGGCACGCCCAGGCGCGCGGCAATGGCACGGAAGTCCACCTTGAGCACGTCGGACTCGACCACGTCGAGTTGCTCGTGCAGGCGCAGGCGAACGGCCAGGTCGCGGTCCAGCTCGATCACGGTGAGCCGGCCCAGGCGTTCGACCAGGGGCTGGGTCAGGGCCATCAGGCCCGGCCCGATCTCGACCATGGGCTGGCCCGGCCGGGGGTCGATGGCGCGCACGATGCCGTCGATGATGCCGTCATCGGTCAGGAAGTTCTGGCCGAAGCGTTTGCGAGGAATGTGTTTCATAGAAAAAGCAAGGCGGTGCGCCATGGCACCGCCTTCCATTGTGGACTGCCGCAGCCGCAGCTGCTCGAGGGGTGTCTTATTGCGGAGGCTCGCGGTACTCGACGTAGGCGCGGCCACGCAGCTCCTGAAGCCAGGTCTGGTAGTCGGTTTCGAGCTTGCGCTCGCGCACCACGTTGCGCACCATGTCGCGCTGCTCGCGCGGCGTCAGCGCAGCCTGGCGGCGCTCGATGAGCTGGATCAGGTGCACACCGAAGCGCGAGACCAGCGGGTCGCTGACCTGGCCGGGCTGCAGCGCATCGAGCACCTGCTCGAACTCGGGCACGAACTGGCCGGGCGAGGCCCAGCCCAGGTCGCCGCCGTTGCGCGCGCTGCCGTCCTGCGAGAACTCGCGGGCCAGCGATTCGAAGCTGGCCTGGCCGCTGTCCACGCGGCGCTTGTAGTCGGCCAGGCGCTTGGCGGCATCGGCCTCGGTCATCTGGTCGCCAATGCGCAGCAGGATGTGGCGCGCATGGTTTTGCGTGACCACGGACGGCATGCCGGCCTGCGACTTCTCCAGCACCTTGAGCACGTGAAAGCCCGCGCCCGAGCGGAAGGGACCGATGATGCCGCCCTGCGGCGTCTGGCCCACGGCCTTGGTGAACAGCTCGGGATAGCGGTCCAGCGGGCGCATGCCCATGGCGCCGCCACCCTGGCCGTCGGGCACATCGGAGAACTCCTTGACCACGGCCAGGAAGTCGCCTTGCGTGCGGGCGGCCTCGGCGGCCTGCTTGGCGCGGGCCTCGCGCTCGGCCACTTCGGCAGGGCTGGCGTTCTCGGGCACGGAAATCAGGATGTGGCCCAGGTTCACGGCGGCCGGTGCCTTGTCGGCACCGCCGTTGCGCTGCTCAGCCAGGTAGCGGTCGATGTCGGCTTCGGTGACGCGCACGCGGCCGTCCACGTCGCGCTCGCGCAGGCGTTGCAGCGTGATCTGGCGGCGCAGCTCTTCGCGGAACTGCTTTTCGTTCACGCCTTCGGCCCGCAGGCGGGACTGCAGGCCGGCCTTGTCCAGGCCGTTTTGCCGTGCCACATTGGTCAGCGCCTGGTCCACGGCGTAGTCATCCACGCGCAGGCCCGTGTCCTTGGCTTCCTGCAGCTGGGCCTTTTCGACGATCAGGCGCTCCAGCACCTCGCGGGCCAGCAGCGCCTCGGGCGGCATCTGGCCGCCCTGCTCGGCGATGTTCTGCGCCACGCGCGCCATGCGGGCACGCACCTCGTTGTTGGTCACCGGCTCGGAGTTGACCACGGCAACGATGTAGTCGGCCGAGCGCACGCCGGCCTTGGCGCCGCGATCGCGCGACGAGGGCAGGTTGGTGGCGTCCAGCGCACGCGAGACGGAGGCATCGCCGGCCTGGGGCGCCCTGGACTGGCCCGGAACACGCAGGCCTTGCGCCTGGGCTGTGGTGGCCAGCAAGGCCAGCGCCACAGCGGCAGCTGCGCAGCAATGGGTCTGGGAAAGAAAACGCATGGGAGAGATGCCTTGCAAAAAGCGTGTTTGGAGCCTTGGCTCTAATCGTAATTGGTGAAGCGGCTGGGAGGCGTCACGGACTCGCGCAGGTACTGGTAGCGCGGCACATTCTGCTTGAGGCTGCGCTGCGGGTCTGCACCCAGGCTCAGCCGCGAGAAGCCGACGAACTCGATCTGGAACAGCAGCCGGGTGTTGGACTGGGTGATGGAGCTTTGCAGGCGCTCCAGCACCACGCGGCCAATCCAGCAGCAGCCGTCGTACTCCAGCCCGACCACGGTATCGACGAGCTTGCGGTCCTTCAGACTGTAGTTCAGCCGGCCCACCGTGTACCAGCGCCCGCCGCCCTGGCCACGGCCGGCGCCCAGGTCGCGCCCCTTGTCGCCCCACAGGTCGTTGATGGGCCATTGCCAACCCACATCGACCAGCTTGCTGGCGTCGGTACGCGCCACGGTGTCGTACTGGGTACGGTAGGCCACGTTCACCGTGCGATACGAGCTGGGGCTGTAGCGCGCGCCGAACGTCGTGCGCACCGAGCGGTTGAGGTCGCGGTTGTACTGGGTCGTGCCTTCGGTGGACCAGGCATCGGTCCAGTTGATGGCCGCGCCCAGCAGCACGTCGGACAGTCGGCTGGTTGCAGGCACCTCGCCGGGCAGGATGACCTTCTGGTCGGAGAAGCGCACGCGCTGCGCAATGCCGAAGCGCGCCTTTTCCGCACCCGTGGCCCCGTCGATCAGGCGCGTGGTCGCGCCCAGGGTCAGCAGGTGGTTGTCGGCAATGCGGTCCTGGCCGTTGTAGTCGTTCTCGGAGTAGATGCTTGCGAAGTTGAAGTCGTTGCGCGCCGTGTCGTACAGCGGCAGAAAGCTCTGGTCGCGGTAGGGCGTGTAGGTGTAGAAGGCGCGCGGCTCGAAGGTCTGCAGCAGCTGGCGACCGAACAGCGTGGTGTCGCGCTCGAACACCAGGCCGCTGTCCACGCTGACCGTGGGCAGCGTGCGCGAGGCATTGCGGCTGCCGTTGCTCATCAGGCTGTCCACCTGGTAGTTGCTGGTGTGCAACTGGATCTTGGGCGTGATGAAGGCGCCTGGCGACAGGAAGGGGCGGCTCACCTGGGCCAGCATGTAGCTGCGCTGGCCATTGTTGTAGGTCATGCCGGCCAGCGGCTTGTCGATCTCGAAGCGCGTGGTGTCGGCCACGAAGCTGAAGTCCAGGCCGTGCGGCAGGTCCAGCGGCGTGTAGCGCCATTGCAGTTGCGGCTTCATGCCGTAGGGCGGGGCAATGGGCGCCGTCACATCCTGCATGGTCTGCCAGTACAGGGTGCGCAGGGTCAGCACGTTGTCGCCACGCGCCCAGGACAGGTTCACATCGTTGGGCAGCAGGCGCTCGCGCAGCGTTTTGGCCGCCAGCGGGAAGTCGCGCCAGTAGTTGTCGTCGCTGACGCGGTTGAGGTTCATGTTCAGGCCCAGGCCACCGATGGGCGAATCAATGACGCCCCGGTGCTGCAGCGAGTAGGCCCAGCGGTCCCGGTCACGCTGGCGGTCGCCGGGCATGTAGGCCGCATAGGCCTCGCCCGAATAGGTGGGCTCCAGATAGCGGAACTGGGCGCCCAGGTTGACGCCACGCTTGCTCATGACCGAGGGATACAGGGTCATGTCGCGGTTGGGCGCAAGGTTCCAGTAGTAGGGCTGCGTGTATTCGATGCCGCTGAGCTTGTCCAGGCCCATGGTGGGAGGCAGCAGGCCCGACTTGCGCTTGTCCGACAGCGGAAAGCTCATGCGCGGCACGGGCAGCACGGTCACGCCCTTGAACTGCAGGGCCGCACCCTCGGCCACGCCCACTTCCTCGGCCATATCGATGTGCAGGGTCCGGGCGCGCAGCATCCAGGCCGGCTCCCAGCTGGCCTCGTCGTCGCGCTGGCAGGTGGTATAGGTGGCATCGTGGACCACGGCATGGTCGCGGTCGATGAAGTCCACGCGCGAGGATTTGCCGTAGGCGCCATTGGCCAGGAAGCGATAGCCGGCGTTGTCGAAAAAGCCCTTGAAGGCATCGACCTCCAGGTCCAGCTGCGTGCCCTCGTAGACGTTGCCGGCCTGGTTGATGTGCACCGCGCCCGAGGCATTGACGCGGTCGTCGGGCACCTGGTATTCAAGCCGGTCGGCGCGGATCATGGTGTCGCCACGGCGCAGTTCGGCATTGCCCTCGACCACCGAGTTGATGTCCGGCTGGCCGCTGAGCGCGTCGCCGCGCACATAGACGGGCTGCTGGGAGCGCACCGCCTCGGGATAGGTTTCCTGCATCAGCGTGCTGGGGCGCAGCGGGCGGACTTGCTGCAGCATGCCTTCGTCGGCTGCAGCGGGCTGGGCCTGGGCCATCGTCGAGCCACCGGCCCATGCGAGAGCCACAAGCCAGGCCAGCGGGCGTACAGCGGGGCGCGCGGGCGCGCGGGCAGCCAGCGGATCGGGGAGCGGCGGTCGGAGGTACACGGTGGTCAACAGCGGCGGGTGGACAAAGGCGCAAGCCTAGCATCACCGCCGGGCATTCGCCGGGGTGGCGGTTTGTAGAATCGCGATTATCCATGAGCCATCCAAACACCCCCACGGCCGGCGTTGTCTGGGCCGACCCCGCCCGCCACGCCGCCTTCGACGCCTGGCTGGCCCCGCTGTCCGCCCGCCACGCGCTGCGCCCCGAAACCCTGCGTCCTGCCTCGGCCGATGCCAGCTTTCGCCGCTATCTGCGCCTGGACACCAGCGCGGGCGCCAGCCTCATCGTCATGGATGCCCCGCCGGACAAGGAAGATTGCGCGCCCTTCGCCAAGGTGCAGGCGCTGATGGCCTCGGCCGGGCTGGCCGTGCCGCAGATCCTGGACTGGGATGCGGTGCACGGTTTCATGCTGCTGTCCGACCTGGGCGGCCACACCGTCATCGAGGCGCTGGACCCGGAAAAGCCCCAGGACGCGGAAGCCTGGTACCGCTCGGCGCTGGAGGTGCTGCTGGCCTGGCAAACCGCCTCTCGCCCCGACGTGCTGCCCGCGTATGACGACGCCCTGCTGCGCCGCGAACTGCAGCTGTTCCCCGACTGGTACATCGCGCGCCACCGCGAGACCGTGCTCGACGACAAGCAGCAGGCCACGCTGGCTAAGGCCTTCGACCAGATCGTGGCCCACAACCTGGCCGCGCCCAGCGTCTTCGTGCACCGCGACTTCATGACGCGCAATCTCATGCAGCCCGTGGCCGCCAGCGGTCCGCTGGGCGTGCTGGACTTCCAGGATGCGGTCTATGGTCCGGTGACCTATGACATCGCCAGCCTGCTGCGCGATGCCTTCATCAGCTGGGAAGAGGACTTTGTCATCGACATTACCGTGCGTTACTGGGAAAAGGCGCGCAAGTCGGGATTGGTCGGCGCGCGCAGCCAAAGCGGCTGGGGCGACGATTTCGGCGAGTTCTACCGGGGCGTGGAGTGGATGGGCCTGCAGCGCCACCTCAAGGTGGCCGGCATCTTCGCGCGGCTGACGCTGCGCGACGGCAAGCCCCGCTACCTGGCCGACGCGCCGCGCTTCATCCACTACATCCGCTCCACCTGCAGCCGCTACCGCGAGCTGACGCCGCTGCTGCGCCTGGTGGACCAGATCGAAAACATCCAGCCCCAGGTCGGCTGGGCCTACGGGCGCGTCTGAGAACGGATACGCCATGCCACGCTTTCACTGCCCCATTGCGCTGCGCAGCGGCGCCGACATCGACCTGCCGCCCGGCGCGGCACGACATGTGCAGGTGCTGCGCCTGCAGCCCGGCGACGGCATCACCCTCTTCGAAGGCCGCGCCGGCGAAGGCTTCAGCGGCGGCGAGTTCGAGGCCACGGTCCTGCGCATGGGCCGCAGCGACGTGGCCGTGCGCATAGGCGCGCACCACGCCGTGGAACGCGAGCCCCTGCGCCCCGTGCACCTGCTGGCAGGCATCACGGCCAACGAACGCATGGACTGGCTGGTGGAGAAGGCGGCCGAGCTGGGCGCCGCCAGCATCACCCCGCTGGTGGCCGAGCGCAGCGTGCTCAAGCTCAAGGGCGAGCGCGCCGAGAAAAAACTCGCCCACTGGCAGGCCGTGGCCGTATCGGCCTGCGAGCAGTGCACGCGCAACCGCGTTCCCCCGCTGCACACCCCTGCAGACCTGGAGGACTGGCTGGATGGCGGTGCGAAACAGCTGCCGCCCGGCACGCTGCGCCTGCTGCTGTCGCTGGGCGAGGGCACGCGGCCGCTGGGTGAGATCCTGGATGCCACGGCCGAGGATGCACCCGTGGTCTTTCTCTCCGGCCCCGAGGGCGGCCTGTCGCCTGCCGAAGAGGCCCTGGCCCGCGCCCAGGGCTTTGTGCCCGTCACGCTGGGGCCACGCGTGCTGCGCGCGGAAACCGCGCCCCTGGCTGCGCTGGCGGCGCTCACGCTGGGCTGAAGCGGCCCAGCCAGTCGCGCAGCCGCGCGAACACGGGCGCGGCGAAGTCATCGCGCTCGTTGAACAGCTCGTGGTAGGCGCCGTCAAAGCACTGCGCCTGCACCACGGCCGGCGGCGCGCGGTCGGAAAAGGCCTGGCTGCCGGCCGGCGCCACCAGCCTGTCGTCCCCCGCCCACAGCAGCAGGCTGGGTACACTCCAGCCGCCCGCACGGGCCAGCACCTGCGGCCCGCCCTGCGCCAGAAAGCGCGCCAGCCGTGCGCTGATGCGGTCATGGCACAGCGGATCGGCACGGTAGGCATCACAGACCGCCGCGTCATGCGAGAGATAGGGAATCTGCAGGCCGTTGGACACGCGCAGGTCGGGCACCAGGCGCGGCAGCGTGCCCACGAGCAGCTTCTGGATGGGCGACAGACCCACGTCGAAGGCCGGCGAGGACAGCACCAGCGCATCGACAGGCCGGATGGCCCGGGCCACGAACAGCGCAGCCACCAGGCCGCCCAGGCTGTGGCCCAGCAGCACCAGCGGCTGGCCAGCGGGCTGCTGGGCACGCGTGGCATCGACCACGGCCGCAAGGTCATCCAGCAGCCGGCCATCGGCCGTCAAGCCGCCGCGCGGCCCTGCCGAGCGCCCATGGCCGTATTGGTCGTAGCCGCGCACCGCATAGCCCCAGGCATTGAGGCGCCGGGCCAGCGCCTCATAGCGGCCTATGTGCTCGCCCAGGCCGTGCACCAGCAGCACGGTGGCGCGCGCCTGGCCCTCGTCCACGGGCCAGTCGCGCAGTGACAGCTCGGCACCGTCGCCGGACGCAAGGCGCGTGAGCTGGCCTTGCGAGGCGGGTCCCGGGACGGGGGCCGGCACTGCCATCACGCCACGCCCGCAGCGCCCGCCTCGGCAGCTGCCTGCGCGCAGGCCATGGCGGCGATCACCTGGGCCACGGCGGCCGTGAGCTTCTTGGCATAGGGCACGTGCAGGAACTCATTGGGACCGTGGGCATTGCTCTTGGGACCGAGCACGCCGCAGACCATCATCTGGGCCTTGGGAAAGCCCTGGCTGAGCATGTTCATCAGCGGAATCGTGCCGCCCTGGCCGATGTAGCCGCAGGAGGCGCCGAAATGCGCCTGGCTTGCCGCGTTGAGCGCGTCCTCGAACCAGCCGTCCATGGCCGGCGCATTCCAGCCGCTGGCGCCCGACAGGCCCTGCCAGGTCACACGGGCCTGGTAGGGCGCGTTGTCCTCCAGCAGCACCTTCATCTCCTGCACGCAGGCGGCGGCATCGACCAGGGGCGGCAGGCGCAGGCTGAGCTTGAAGGCGGTATACGGGCGCAGCACGTTGCCGGCGTCCTGCAGGGCGGGCAGGCCCTCGGCGCCGGTCACGCTCAACGTGGGCTCCCAGGTGCGCTTGACCAGGGCCTGGACCGGGTCGGTGGTAGTGGGCAGGGCGAACAGCGTGGAGCCGCCGCAGTCGTAGTGCGCCCAGGGGAAGCGGGCATAGGTTTCCTCGCCCAGGATGGCTGCCGTGGCGCGCATCTGGGCCATGCGGTCGGCCGGAACCTCGCAATGGAAGCTGGCGGGCAGCAGGCGCCCGGTCTTGCTGTCCTCCAGCCGGTCCAGCACCTGGCGCAGGATGCGGAAGGACGACGGCACGACGCCCGAGGCATCGCCCGAATGCACGCCCTCGGTGAGGATTTCCACCTTCAGCGTGCCGCTGGCCATGCCGCGCAGGCTGGTGGTCAGCCACAGCTGGTCGTAGTTGCCGGCGCCGCTGTCCAGGCAGATCACCAGGCCCACATCGCCCAGGCGCGGACGCAGGGCATCGACATAGGGCAGCAGGTCGCGCGAGCCGCTTTCCTCGCAGGTCTCGATCAGGCCCAGGATGCGCGGGTGCGGCACGCCCTGGCGCTTGAGCTCCTGCACGGCCGCGATGCTGGCGTAGACCGCATAGCCGTCGTCGGCGCCGCCACGGCCATAGAGCTTGCCGTTCTCGTACTTGGGCGTCCACGGGCCCAGGTCGCTGCGCCAGCCGTCGAACTCGGGCTGCTTGTCCAGGTGGCCGTACATCAGCACCGTGGGGCTGGAGGCCGCCTTGTCCTGCGTGCCTTCCACTTCGAAGAACAGCACCGGCGTGCGGCCCGGCTGGCGCACGATCTCCAGCGTCAGGCCAGCCACCTTCTGCGCCAGCACCCAGTCGGCCGCATTGCGCAGCACGGTCTCCAGGTGGCCTTGCTGCTCCCAGTCGGGCGCGAACATGGGCGATTTGGCGGGAATGGCGATGTACTCGGTCAGCGCCGGGACGATGCGCTCGTCCCAGGAGCGGCCGATCTGGTCCAGCGCGGCTGCGGGCTGCAGCAGTTGTGAAGGAGTGCGTGCGTTCATGGCGGGTCCTCGTGTCATGGGTCGGCGCACCGTTCGAGCGAAGCCAGCGCCGCGATCCGGTCATTGTGCGCCAAGGCGGCACGGACCCCGGACACCCCGTCGCCAACGACTACGATCGCGCCATGTATATCGGAGAACTCGCCCGACGCGCCGGCTGCTCGCCCAAGGCCGTCCGGCTCTATGAATCACGGGGCCTGCTCGGCGCCGTGGCACGGGCAGGCAGCTACCGTGTCTATGGCGAGCAGGACCTGGTGCTTGTGCAGCGCATACGCCAGGCGCTGGGACTGGGCTTTCGGCTGGACGAGCTGCACGGCCTGCACCGCATCCATGAGGCCACAAGCTGGGAAGCCCTGGCCCGGCTGCTGCGCGAGCGCAGCATCCAGGTTCAGGCGGACATCCGGCGCCTCCAGGCGCAGCAGTCCCAGTTGGCGGCACTGGAGCGTGAACTGCTCGAATGCCGCCTGGAGCCGGCAGATGCCAGAGAACGCGCCTGCGAAACCGCCTTGGCTTGATCCAGGGACTTGACCCTGCCCCTTGGGGCAAGGCGAACATGGGTGCCATGTCTCCAAGCACCACGCCCCCCCATCATCCCCAGCGCATCCTGATCATCCTCGGCCACCCGTCGGCCAGCAGCCTGTGCGCCGGCCTTGCCGATGCCTACGCCCAGGGCGCACGCGACAGCGGCGCCGAGGTACGCCTGCTGCGCCTGGGCGAGCTGGACTTCGACCCGCTGCTGCATGCCGGCTACCGCCAGGACCAGCCCCTGGAGCCTGACCTGCAGCGGGCCCAGGCCGACATCCTCTGGGCCAGCCACCTGGCATGGGCCTATCCGACCTGGTGGGGCGGCCTGCCGGCCTTGCTCAAAGGCTTCATCGACCGCATCTTTCTGCCGGGCTTCGCCTTCAAGTACCGCAAGGGCTCGATGCTGTGGGACCGGCTGTTGGCCGGCCGCACGGCCGATCTGCTGGTGAGCATGGACTCCCCGCCCTGGTACTACCGCTGGGTGGCGCACATGCCGGGCCATCACCAGATGCGCCGGGCCATCCTGGAGTTCAGCGGCATCCGGCCGGTACGCATACACAGTTTCGGGCCCGTGCTCGGCGCCGATGCCGCACGCCGCCAGCAGTGGCTGGAGCAGGCGCAGGCAGCAGGCCGGCGCGCGGCGGCGCGCCGTCTCAAGGCTTCGGTTTGAGCAGGTCATCGATGGCCGCGCGCCCCACCGACGGATCGTCGGTGAAGATGCCGTCGATGCCGGTGCGCAGGAAATCGTCCATGTCGGCCCGTGCATTGCCGCGCCGGGTGCCGTCCTGTGCGGGCGGCGATTTCAGGCTCAGGGGCAGGAAGTCGTTCTCGGGCCGCAGCGTCCAGGGATGGACCAGCAGCCCTGCGCGATGGGCATCGGCCACCAGCGCAGTGGGCGCGGCATTCGCGCCCTGCACCACGGGGATCACCATGCTCTTGCTCGGCCCTATGCCGTTGGCGTAGCGCGCAATCTCGGCCAGGCCTGCGGGCGTGATCATGTCGGCATAGCCAGGCCCCGTGCCGCGTGCCACGCTGTCATAGGGCTTGCCCTTGGGCGCCAGCAACTGCACCAGGCGCAGGCTGCTGCGCGCACGGATCCAGCGCAGGTTTTCCACCTCGAAGGACTGCACGAAGACTGGCGCCTGCGCATGGTTCCAGCCGTTGTCCGCAAGCAGCTTCAGCAGCACGGGCTCCAGCGGCAGGCCGATGGACTGGAAATAGCTCGGGTGCTTGGTCTCGGGATAGATGCCGATGGTGCGGCTCGTGCGTGCGCTTTCGGATCGGGCCAGGTCGATGACCTCCTGCAGCGTGGGCACCTCGAAACGGTCATTGAACTGCACATTCGCCGGGCGGATCGCAGGAATGCGCTCACGCGCGCGCAGCGTCTTCAGCTCGGCCAGCGTGAAATCCTCCACGAACCAGCCCGTGATCGCCTGCCCGTCGATGGTTTTGGTGGTCTTGCGCGTCGCGAATTCGGGGCGGTCGGCCACATTGGTCGTGGCCTCCTTGAGGCTGCCGTCGGCCGCCAGGATGGCGATGGCGTTCTCATGCCGCGCCACCAGCACGCCATCGCGCGTGATGACCAGGTCGGGCTCGATGAAGTCGGCGCCCGCGCGTATGGCCTCGCGGTAGGCCTCCAGCGTGTGCTCGGGGCGCAGCGCCGACGCGCCGCGGTGCGCGATCAGCGCGGGCCGCGGCGGCCAGTCAGCGGCCTGCGATGGGGAATTGGCGGCCTGCGGCGTGGCGCAGCCTGCCAGCAGCAGGCCGGCGGCCGCGCCGGCCAGGCCCAGCGCGCGGCGGCGTGGGAAGCGGTTCATGTCGGTCTCCTGAATCCGGGGTCGGCCGATTGTGCGCCCCGGCGATGACACGGACATGGCCTCGCGCCGCTCAGGCGTGCTCGAAATGGAAGACGGCCGTGCCCGCCATGAGATTGGGCAGGGTGCGCACGCTGCGGCCATCCTGCAGGCCGAAGGAGTCCAGGATGCGCAGCCGGTTGCGGGTGGCAAGCACCTCGAAGTCCTTGTAGGTGCCCACGCGGATATTGGGCGTGTCATACCACTGGTAGGGCAGGCGCCGCGTCACCGGCATGCGCCCGCGCAGCACGGACAGGCGGTTGGGCCAGTGCGCGAAGTTGGGGAAGGCGACGATGCCCGCGCGGCCTATGCGCGCCGTCTCCTGCAGCATGGTCTCGGCATTGCGCAGATGCTGCAGCGTATCGATCTGCAGCACCACGTCGAAGCTGTTGTCCTGGAAGATGGCCAGGCCGTCCTCCAGGTTCAGCTGCAGCACGTTCACGCCCCGGCGCACGCAGGCCAGCACGTTGGCGTCGTCCAGCTCCACGCCGTAGCCGGTGCAGCCGCGCTCGCGCTGCAGGTGCGACAGCAGGGCGCCATCGCCGCAGCCCAGGTCGAGCACGCGCGAGCCCTTGGGGATCAGGCGCGCAATCGCCTGCATGGTGTTCAGCTCGGTCATGCGGCCTCCTTGGCGACTGTCGTGGTTTCCTGGGCGATGTTGTCAAAGTAGGAGCGCATCACCTTCATGTAACGGGGATCGTCGAGCAGGAAGGCGTCATGGCCGTGGGGCGCGTCGATCTCGGCGTAGCTGACGTCGCGGTTGTTCTCCAGCAGCGACTTGACCAGCTCGCGGCTGCGCGCGGGGGCAAAGCGCCAGTCGGTGGTGAAGCTCACCAGCAGGAAGCCGGCCTTGGCCACGGACAGCGCCCGGGTCAGGTCGCCGCCATGCGCGCGCGCCGGGTCGAAATAATCGAGCGCACGCGTGATCAGCAGGTAGGTGTTGGCGTCGAAGTAGCTGCTGAACTTCTCGCCCTGGTAGCGCAGGTAGCTCTCGATCTGGAACTCCACGTCCTGCGTGCTGTACTTCAGGTCCAGCCCCTCCCTCAGCTGGCGGCCGAACTTCTGGTTCATCACGTCGTCGCTGAGGTAGGTGATGTGGCCGATCATGCGGGCGATGCGCAGGCCCCGCGCCGGCACCACGCCGTGCTCGTAGAAATGCCCGCCGTGGAAATCCGGGTCGGTGACGATGGCGCGGCGCGCCACCTCGTTGAAGGCGATGTTCTCGGCATTGAGGTTGGGCGCGCTGGCCACGACCACGGCGTGGCGCATGCGGTCAGGGTGGCGCAGCGACCACGACAGCGCCTGCATGCCGCCCAGGCTGCCGCCCAGCACGGCGGCCAGCTGGTCAATGCCCAGCCGGTCCAGCAGCCGGGCCTGGGCGTCCACCCAGTCCTCCACCGTGACCACGGGGAAGTCGGCGCCATAGATCTTGCCGGTGTCGGGATGCGCGTGCATGGGGCCGGTCGAGCCGAAGCACGAGCCCAGGTTGTTCACGCCGATCACGAAGAACCGGTTCGTATCCACGGGCTTGCCCGGGCCGATCATGTTGTCCCACCAGCCCTCGCTCTTGGCCTGGCCCTCGTAGACGCCTGCCACATGGTGGGAGGCATTGAGCGCATGGCAGACCAGCACCGCGTTGCTGCGGTCGGCATTGAGCTGCCCGTAGGTCTCGTAGGCGAGGTCGTAGTCCCGGATCGAGCCGCCGCCCTGCAGCGGCAGGGGCTCGTCGAAGTGCATGGTTTGTGGTGTGGCGATGAAGGACATGAAAAAACCCGGCATCGCTAAAAACGAGGCCGGGTTCTCTGGTGTCGTCTTTAGCAGGATTTATAAAGCGCCCGCAAGCAGAAGCAAATCGGCGCATGAAGGCTCATTATGCCAAAACGCCCGTCCCCGGAAGGAACAGGGCCAGCACGCCCAACACCAGGAAGATCACGGCCGAGACCACATGCACCAGGCGTATGGGCACGCGCTTGACCAGCTTGTCGCCCAGCCACACCACAGGCGCGTTGGCCAGCATCATCCCCAGCGTCGTGCCGGCCACCACCCACAGGTAGGCGTTGTACTTGGCCGCCAGCATCACGGTGGCGATCTGCGTCTTGTCGCCCATCTCGGCCAGGAAGAAGGCCACCAGCGTGGTGCCGAAGACGCCCCAGCGCGAATGCCCGGAGACCTCGTCCTCGTCGAGCTTGTCGGGGATCAGCATCCAGATCGCCATGGCGATGAAGGACAGGCCCAGGATCCAGCGCATGGCGTTCTCGCCCAGGTAGCTGGTGATCCAGGCACCCACGGCACCGGCCAGCGCATGGTTGACCAGCGTGGCCACGAAAATGCCCGCAACGATGGGCCAGGGTTTGCGAAAACGCGCGGCGAGCACCAGCGACAGCAGCTGGGTCTTGTCCCCCATCTCGGCAAGGGCGACGACGGAGGTTGAAATCAGGAAGGCTTCCATGGTGTGGGGATTTATCCGGCCGGATAGAGCACGCATTGACCACGCTCCGACTCCGGCCTTTGGATCGGTGCGCGGTCAATGGTCTCGACCGGTCACACGCAGCATTGCACTGCGCGCCGCATGCGCCATAGGCCAGCGAAGGCCCAAGTTTGTTGACGCATGCATCCGGCTGCTGAGCCGAACGATCTACTCCCCAAAGACTGAGCCGGCGATCATAGCAGCACCCCGATCCGCATGCCGGCCACCACTGCCGCCACGGCACTTGCTTATGCGTTGCCGCAATTTCAGGGTTACTCCCAGGGGCATTCTGTGGCGGGCACGACGAATTTTTGCGAAACAGTAATAACGTGCGAAAACTTCTGCCACATAATGGGCAGGCTTTCGTTCGGGCTTCGGCTCAATGAGGGCGAGTGCGTTTGCGTCTCTAACGTTGTCATCCCGTGTTGACTCCCTAGGGCTCCATCGCGTTTTCCAGTTTTTTCAGGAGTCCTCCATGGGCAACAAGCTTTACGTCGGCAACCTGCCGTACACCTTCCGTGACAGCGATCTGGAGCAAGCCTTCAGCGAATTCGGCGCCGTCAACAGCGCCAAAGTGATGATGGAGCGCGACACCGGCCGTTCCAAGGGTTTCGGCTTCGTCGAAATGGGCAGCGATGCCGAAGCACAAGCTGCTATCCAAGGCCTGCACGGCCAAAACCGCGGCGGCCGTGACCTGGTGGTCAACGAAGCCCGTCCGATGGAGCCCCGCGCTCCCCGTAGCGGCGGCTTCGGCGGCGGCTTTGGTGGTGGCGGCGGTGGCGGCGGCTTCGGCGGCGGCAACCGTGACGGCGGCTACGGCGGTGGCGGCGGCCGTCGCAACAGCTACTAAGCACTCGCTTAGAGCTTGCGTTAGCAAAAAAATGGGGCCTTCGGGCCCCTTTTTTGTTGCCAAACGTTATCAGCTTGTGTTTTCGAGCATTTATCTTTTTGATTTTTGTGCTTCATAATTTGGTTTCGGGCAGACCCGTTCGAACGCTATGTGTTTAGGAAGGTTGGACAGGCTCTTGTATACAAAGAACCTGATGTCTGTGCGTCCTGAAGCCGAGCGCAAACCAGTGAGCATTGAGGAGTTGAGGAGTTTTTGATGGGCAATAAGCTTTACGTCGGCAACCTTCCCTATGGTGTGCGTGACAACGACTTGGAGCAGGCATTCAGCCAGTTCGGCGCTGTCACCAGCGCCCGGGTCATGATGGAACGCGACACAGGCCGCTCCAAGGGATTCGGGTTTGTCGAAATGGGCAGCGATGCCGAGGCACAGGCAGCCGTTCAGGGCATGAATGGCCAACCATTGGGCGGGCGCAGCCTCGTGGTGAACGAAGCGCGCCCCATGGAGCCTCGTCCACCGCGCTCGGGCGGCTTTGGTGGCGGCGGTGGCGGCGGCTATGGCCGTGGTGATGGCGGCGGCGGTGGCTACGGTGGCGGTGGCCGCGGTGATGGCGGAGGCTACGGACGCAGCGATGGCGGCGGCGGTGGTGGCTATGGCCGTGGTGACGGCGGTGGAGGCGGCGGCTACGGCGGCCGTGGCGATGGTGGTTTCCGCAGTCCCTATGGCTCCGGCCCCCGCAATGGCGGCCGTGGCGGCGGCTGGGGAAACAACAATAACAACGGAGAATGAGGCCCCCGGTCTCCATGCTCCCCCAAACTAGAAAAGGCTCCTTCAGGGAGCCTTTTTTGCGAGTGCAAGTTTATGCATAAACATATTCCCCGGGCACGATGAACTTCAGGGATTTTTAGAATGACGATGTTTGCGCTTTCGTCCTACAAGCAGCCGGTCAAACAAGGGGTTGGGCAGAATTTTCATCAAACGTCCGACCCATGCCATTTGCCAGGGGATGATGGCCAGGCTGCGCCCGGCATCAATGGAGCGCCAGGCCCTCGCCGCAAACTCATGGGGCTGCAATAGGAATGGCATGCCATACCGGTTACCGCGTGTGAGGGGTGTATCCACATAACCAGGAAGCAATGTAGTGACTTTTACGCCACTACTGCGCAATTCACCGCGAAGGCTTTCGCAATAGGCAATGACTGCAGCCTTGCTGGCGCAATAAGCACCGTGTCCCGGCAGGCCGCGCAGCCCGGCCACACTGGCGATACCGACCAACTGCCCGCTGCCACGCCGCACCATGGGCGCGATAAAGGGATGGAAGCTGGCCGCCACGCCCATGGTGTTGACGGCCAGCACCTGCTGCATGGTGTCGATATCCTCGCGCATCGAGGTGTCCACGCCCCAGCTGACGCCGGCATTGGCAATCACGACATCGGGCAGGCCCTGCTGCTGCTCGCAGCGCCGGGCGGCAGCGATGATGCTGTCGGGCACGGCCACATCGGCCTCGTAGATGGCAAAGCGCGACGCTGCCAGGCCCTGCTGCTCAGCCCATTGCGCCATCACGTCGCCACGCCGCGCAACCAGTGCCAGCGACCAGCCTTGCTGGTAGGCATGCCAGGCCAGGGCCTGGCCTATGCCGCTGGATGCACCGGTGATGAAGGCCAGGGGCGCCGGGCTGCGCGAGGATGTCGTCATGGCTTGTTCTCCATCGGCAGGCCTGCGCTGGCGCCTTACCGGGTCCTGGACGGCTGCAGGGTGCCGCGCACGCGGCCCTGCAGCTTCATCACCAGATCCAGGTTGCTGTACTGCATGCTGTCGGCCGTGAAACGGTCCTTGCCACGGGTCAGCACCACGGGCTGGTTGGAGCTCACTCTTTCCTCGTTGGGCCAGGCGTGCAGGAATTCGCCCTGGAATTGCAACTGCGGTTGCGGCTGTTTACCTGCCGTCACAAATAGCTCGCGCGTGACGACGGCATTGCCGAACATCTGCACCTCGGAACCATCGGCATTGCTCAGCGCCCGCTTGGCGCTGCCGCGCGTGATGCGGCCTTCAGGCGAGACTGCGAACATGCGCACGTTGTCGATTTCGAGGGTGTCGGTATCCGGATAGTGGCGGCCCACGCTGCCCTCGATCTGGCTCTTGAGGCGCCCCGTGGCGTCGAAGCTCTTGATCGAGAAATCCTTCATGAAGTAGTCGGGCTCGTGCGCCACGGCCTTTTCGGTGCCGCTGGCCACGGGCTGCGGAGCATTGCGCACCAGCCACCAGGTGCCCAGCGCCAGCAGGCCCATCAGCAGCACGGGCAGGTACAGGGAAAGCCGGTCACCGACGCGGCGCCAGGCCTGGATCATGATGCGTATTCCGCCAGCAGCCCGGCATAGGCGCCACGCGCGGCCAGCAGCAGGTCGCACAGCTGGCGCACCGCCCCTTCACCACCGCTGCGCGGCGTGATCCAGTCGGCCACGGCCAGCACCTCGTCATGGGCGTTGGCCGGCGCGCAGGCAAAGGCGCAGCGCCGCATCACGGGCAGGTCGGGCCAGTCGTCGCCCATGGCTGCCGCCTGGTGCCACTGCAGGCCCAGCTCGCCCAGAATGGCCTCGGCGGCAGGCACCTTGTCTTCCGTGCCAAAGCGCGCATGCGTGACGCCCAGATTGCTCAACCGCAGGCGCAGGGCCGGCGAGTCGCGGCCCGTCACCACGGCGGGCGTGATGCCGGCCTTTTGCAGCAGTTTCAGGCCATGGCCGTCCAGCGTGTTGAAGCGCTTGAGCACCTCGCCCTCGCCAGAGAACAGCAGGCCGCCATCGGTGAGCACGCCATCGACATCGAAGAAGGCCACCCGCACATCCTGTGCCAGCAGCAGCAGTTGTGCGTCCCAGTTCTGCACGGGCGTCAAGGGAGCGCGTGCCATCAGATCACCTTGGCGCGCATCAGGTCGCGGATATGGACCACGCCGCGCAGCTGGCGCTGCGCATCGGCCACCAGCACCGCGGTGATGCCGTGCTCCTCCATCATGCTGGCGGCGTCCACGGCCAGCGCGTCTTCGGCGATGGTGCGGGGCCCCTTGTGCATGACATCGCCAGCCTGCAGTGCGCGCAGGTCGGTGCCGGCCTCCACGCGGCGGCGCAGGTCTCCGTCGGTGAAGATGCCTTGCAGCACGCCTGCCGCATCGACGATGGCCGAGCAGCCCAGGCCCTTGGCGCTCATCTCGCGCATCAGTTCGACAAAGCTGGCATCGGTCCCGACCTTCGGCAGCTCGTTGCCGCTGCGCATGACATCGCGCACATGGGTCAGCAGCTTGCGGCCCAGCGCGCCGCCCGGATGGGAGCGCGCAAAGTCCTCGGCGCCAAAGCCGCGCGCATCGAGCAAGGCCACGGCCAGGGCATCGCCCATGGCCATTTGCGCCGTGGTGCTGGCCGTTGGCGCCAGGTTCAGGGGGCAGGCCTCGCGCTCGACACGGGTGTCCAGCACCCAGTCGGCATGGCGGGCCAGCGTGGATTGCGCGCCGCCGGTCATGGCCACCAGCGCGATGCCCTGGCGCTTGATGGCGGGCAGCAGCGCGGCGAGCTCGTCGGCCTCGCCGCTGTTGGACAGCGCCAGCACCAGGTCGATGCCGGTCACCATGCCCAGATCGCCATGGCTGGCCTCGGCCGGATGCACGAAGAACGCAGGCGTGCCCGTGGAAGCCAGGGTGGCAGCCACCTTGCGCCCGACATGGCCGCTCTTGCCCATGCCCATCACGACGACGCGGCCGGACAGCCGCAGGATGCGCTGCACCACTTCGCCGAACACGCCATCGAGGCGCTGCGACATGGCTTGAAGGGCATCGGCCTCGATGCCCAGGGTGTCGCGGGCCAGGCGCAGGGCACGGGGCGTGTCCAGCGCATCCAGGGTGGCAGCATCAGAATTCATCTGGATGATTTTAGGCGGTCTGGCCATCCGGCGGCGGCGGTCGCCATCAGGCGCCTGGGTACACTGGCCCGTCTTCTCCAGCCCCCGATCCAGCGCCATGCATACCACCCCCAGCGTCAACGACTACCTGCGCACCCACATACGCACCGTTCCCGACTGGCCGGCGCCCGGCGTGCAGTTCCGCGACATCACGCCGTTGCTGCAGGACCCGCAGGTGTTTCGCGTGATGACCGACGCCTTCGTGCACCGCTACATGCAGCGCGGCATGCGACCCGATGTGGTGGCCGGGCTCGATGCACGCGGCTTCATCCTGGGCGCCGTGGTGGCCCACGAATTGGGTGTGGGATTTGTGCCCATCCGCAAAAAGGGCAAGCTGCCCTTCACCACGGTGGAGGAAACCTATGAACTCGAGTACGGCAGTGCCACCGTGGAGCTGCACACCGACGCCGTCAAGGCGGGCGACCGCGTGCTGCTGATCGACGACCTGATCGCCACCGGCGGAACCATGATGGCCGGCAAGAGATTGCTGGAGAAACTCGGCGCCACCGTGATCGAGGGCGCGGCCATTGTGGACCTGCCCGAGCTGGGCGGCTCCACCTTGCTGCGCGATAGTGGACTGCCGCTGTTCACGCTGGTGGATTTCGCCGGCCACTGAGCCAGGCAGCGGCCCGATCAGCGCAGTTCGCCGTACTGGGTGACACCCAGGTCCAGGTGGTCCAGCGTGCTGTTGGGAAAGTCCGCACCGCGATCGCCTGCACCTGGCCCGAGCAAGGGGCCGGAGCGGCGCACGCCAACGGCAGCTGCAGATCCCGTGCCACGGCGCGCCGAGGGCATGGCTGCCACGGCCAGCTTGAATGCCGCCATTTCCTGATCGTCTATGGGCTCGAACGGCGCCATGTCCTGCCTGCGGCGCTGTGGCGCTGCTGCTTCCATCGCGGCCGCCACCGGGACGGCCATGGGCGAGGCGGGGCGCGGGGCGCGCGTCGCCGCGGAATGCACCTGGGCTTGGGCCTGGGCTGCAGCGTTCTGGTCGCTGACCCGCCAGTACACGGCCGTCACGACCGCGCCCATGCGGGCCTTGGCGGCCTGGGCCAGCATGGCCTCGATCTCGCTGAGCCGCGCGGTTTCGCTGGCATAGGCCCGCGCCAAGTCCATCATCACCACGAAGCGCTGGCCCACGTTGTCCAGCGAGAGCACCTTGAACTTGTAGCTGGCCGACAACACACCGGCACGCACCATGACATCGCGCACCACACCGTAGAGCTGCTCACGGCGCTCGGAACGCTCGCTGCGGCGCCCGCCGGACCCCGCATCACGACGTGCCACGGAACTGGCCTGGCCATCGTCTCCAGGCGAACCACGGCCTTGATCTGGCTGAGGCTTGCGGGAAAACCAGTTGAACACAGACATGGGGGCTCTCATTGTCACGAATAGTCACAAACTCGCGGCATTGTGCCTGCAACTTGGCGACATTTTGAGCACAGGTGTTGCAAAAACCGCTGTATCAATTTGTCGCAAAGCAAAGCCCGGTCTGTAATCTGCCCCGGCCCCGCTGGGAGCCCTCTGAAGTGCTGTCCGGATGCAGTTCAGGTGCTGGCCACCCGGCGGCGGCTGTCCACCGCACGGCGGGCAAGCACCTGGCCGGCCGCCATGACCAGGGCCAGCGCCACACCGGGCTGGCGATTGCTGAGTTCGGCGAAGCGCATGGCCGTCAGGCACCACAGCCGTCCCGGCGCGGCCGCCTGCACGGTGGCATGGCGCGCGCGGTGCGCGAAGAAGGCGCCCTCGCCCAGGATGGAGCCCGGGCCGACGATGGCCAGGCGGATGCGTTCCTTCGTATCCTGGTAGTGCACGCTGAGGCTGCCGGACTCCACGAAGTACAGATTGCGGTCCAGCGAACCTTCGGCGAACAACAGCTCGCCTGCAGCCAGCATGACGGGCATCAGGTAAGGCGCCAACAGATCCCACTGCTCCAAGGTCAGCGCGTTCTGCACACCATCGACAGCCACGGCCGACGACATGGCCTGGGCCAGTGGCCGCAAATCATTGTGGGAGGAAGAAGACATGGCGGATCCGGTTCGAAGGGGGCCGCGCACCCGCGCCAGGGCTACGCCCGGCGGCAGGCAGCGACGAGGGTCGCTGCGGCACGCCGCATGCTAAGCGACAGCAGCGGACACGCCAATGCCGGTGCCCGGGTTTTCGTCGGCAAATTTTGTAGCAAAAGATAAATACTGCCGCTGCATCACCATCCGTGCAAGCGTGCCGGGCTGCACCGGCACTGCATTCACTTGCCGATGCAGAAGCTGGAAAAGATCACGCCCAGCAGATCGTCGGAGCTGAATTCCCCGGTGATGGAGTTCAGCGAGACCTGGGCCAGGCGCAGTTCCTCGGCCAGCAAGTCCAGGTGGGCGGCCTGGGCCGCCAGTTGCAGCTCGGCCTCCTGCAGGTGGGCGGCCACGGCCTGCAGTGCCTCCACATGGCGCGCACGCGCCAGATACAGACCTTCAGGGGCGGACTGCCAGCCGGCCACGTCGAGCAGGCGCCGGCGCAAGGCATCCAGGCCCTCGCCCGTGCGTGCCGACAGTGCCACGCTGCCTTCACGGCCGCCATGCGCCTGCATCCGGGCAGGTTCCGCGCGATCGGTCTTGTTCCAGACATCGATGACGGGCACCTGGCGCGGCAGCTTCTGGGCCAGGGTTTCGGCAATGGCGGCATCGGCCGCCAGGTAGTCGCCCTCGCCCATGCGTGTGAGGTCGTGCAGGAAGAGCACGGCATCGGCCGCGGCGATCTCGTCCCAGGCGCGCGCGATGCCGATGCGCTCGACCTCGTCGCTGCTCTCGCGAAGGCCCGCCGTGTCGATCACATGCAGCGGCACACCCTCGATCTGGATGGTCTGCTGCACCTTGTCGCGCGTGGTGCCGGCAATCGGGGTGACGATGGCCAGCTCCGCTCCGGCCAGCGCGTTGAGCAGCGAGCTCTTGCCCGCATTGGGCTGGCCCGCGATCACGACCTTGATGCCTTCGCGCAACAGCGCGCCCTGGTGGGCGCGCGACAGCACCTGGTCCAGCTTGCCGCGCAGCCGCGTGAGCTGGCCGCTGGCATCGGCCTTTTGCAGGAAGTCGATCTCTTCCTCGGGAAAGTCCAGCGTGGCCTCGACCAGCATGCGCAGGTGCACCAGCGCGTCGCGCAGGCCATGGATTTCCTCGGAAAAAGCGCCCGACAGCGAACGGCTCGCACTGCGCGCGGCCGCCTCGGTGCTGGCGTCGATCAGGTCGGCAATGGCCTCGGCCTGGGCCAGGTCGATCTTGTCGTTGAGAAAGGCACGCTCGGTGAATTCACCTGGCTGGGCCAGGCGCAGGCCCGGCAGCACGCTGCGATGGCCTTCTGCCGAGGCTTGCGCAGCCTCCAGGCAGCGCGCCAGCAGCAGTTGCAGAACGACGGGGCCGCCGTGGGCCTGCAACTCCAGCACATCCTCGCCGGTATAGCTGTGTGGCGCCGGGAAGAACAGGGCCAGGCCGTGGTCGATGGGGTCGCCCTGGGCATCGCGAAACGGCAGATAGGTGGCCTCGCGCGGCTTGAGGTCGCGCCCGCACAGCGCCCGCACCAGCGGCGCCACGCCCTTGCCGGACACACGCACGATGCCCACGGCACCTCGCCCCGGGGCGGTGGCGATGGCGGCGATGGGGTCGTTGTGGCGGG
The DNA here is from genome assembly GCF_014170385.1 of Delftia sp. UME58. NCBI lineage: Bacteria > Pseudomonadati > Pseudomonadota > Betaproteobacteria > Burkholderiales > Comamonadaceae > Delftia > Delftia sp. UME58. The sequence goes on along the minus strand of NZ_LZZV01000021.1, from coordinate 60,871 downwards.
GCAGCATGGATGGAGCTTTCTTGGGAGGGATTTCAGGCCGCCGATGATAGGCCGCCCATGAAAAAGCCCGCCGAAGCGGGCTTTGGAGCCAGGGCCTGTGCAGGCTTACTTGGCCGGCGTGGACTTGCCGAATTTGGGCAGGTTGAACTGCGGCGGCACGCCCATGCGGGTGTTGATGATCCACTGCTGGGCGATGGACAGGATGTTGTTCGTCAGCCAGTACAGCACCAGGCCGGCCGGGAAGAAGAAGAACATCACGCTGAAGACCAGGGGCATGATCCACATCATCTTGGCCTGCATCGGGTCCGGCGGAGCGGGGTTCAGCGCGGTCTGCAGCAGCGAGGACAGGGTCATCAGCACGGGCAGGATGAACAGCGGGTCCTTGGCCGACAGGTCGGTGATCCAGCCGATCCACGGCGCGTTGCGGATTTCCACGCTGGACAGCAGCACCCAGTACAGCGCGATGAACACCGGGATCTGGATGATGATGGGCAGGCAGCCGCCCATGGGGTTGACCTTTTCCTCGCGGTAGATGCGCATCATCTCCTGCTGCATCTGCTGGGGCTTGTCCTTGAGGCGCTCACGCATTTCCATGATGCGCGGGTTGATGGCCTTCATCTTGGCCATCGAGGAGTAGGCCTTGGCATTGAGCCAGTAGAAGGCGATCTTCAGCAGCAGCACCAGGGCCACGATGGACCAGCCCCAGTTGCCCAGGAAGCCGTGCAGCTTGTCCAGCAGCCAGTACAGCGGCTTGGCCAGGATGGTCAGCCAGCCATAGTCCTTGACCAGCTCCAGCCCGGGCGCCAGCGATTCCAGGCGCTTTTCGATCTGGGGACCGGCGAACAGGCGCGCTTCCACGCTCTTGCTCTGGCCGGGCTCGATGGTGCCCACGGGCGTGATCATGCCGACGGCGTAGAGGTTGTTGTCCACCTTGCGCAGGAAGTTCTCGCGCTGGACGCCCTCGGCCAGCAGCCAGGCGCTGGCGAAGTAATGCTGGACCATGGCCACGTAGCCGCCCGAGGAAGACTTCTCGACACTGGCCTTGCCGCTCTCGATGTCCTTGAACTCGACCTTCTGGTACTTCTTCTCGTCGGTGTAGACGGCCGGACCGGTGAAGGTGGAGTACATGGTGGACTCTTCGCCCTCAGGCTTGTTGCCGTCGCGCACCAGCTGCAGGTACAGCTGCGGGCTCACGGCGGCCGTGCCGGTGTTCACCACTTCATGGCGCACGCCGATGTCGTAGGCGCCGCGCTTGAGCGTCCAGATCTTGACCAGCTTCACGCCACCCATGTCGGGCGACTCGAAGCGCAGCTCCATCTGGTCCTCGCCGTCCTTGAGCTCGCGTGCGCCGGGCAGCGCGGTCATGGTCGTCTTGTGCGTGGGGAAACCGCCGCCGATCAGGCCCGACTGGCCCAGGTACACGCGGTGCACGCTCTCGTCGAACAGCACGACCGGCTTGTCCTTGTGGGCGGAGTCGGCGTATTTCAGCAACTCGGCATGGCGCAGCGTGCCGCCCTGGCTGTCGAAGGTCAGGCGCAGCACGTCGGTGCTGATCGTGACGTTCTGGCGCGGTGCTGCCTCGGGCGCGGCGGCAGCACCGCCAGGCACCTCGCCGGCACCGGCCGTTGCCGCAGCCGCCGCCGAGGGCACGCTGGCATCGCCGGGCGCCTTGCCCGTTTCAGGTGCCGGGGCCGTGGCAACGGCAGGCGCGGGGAAGAAAGTGGCCTTCTTGCCGCTGTGCACTTGCCATTTGTCCCATAGCAAGACCAGCGAAAAGCCAAATATCACCCACAGGATGGTGCGGCGAATATCGTTCATGAAGACTTCTTAGGTGAGGAAGGTTGGGTGTTTTCGGGCGCAGCCGTCAGGCTGGTGAACAGCCTGGGCTTTTGCTCTGGCACAGGGTCATGCCCCCCGTCACACCACGGATGACAGCGCGCCAGGCGGCGCAGCGTCAGGTAGGAGCCTACCGCAGCGCCGTGTTGCTCCAACGCTTCAAGGGAATAGGCCGAGCAGGTGGGAGTGAAGCGGCAGGCCGAGCCCAGCCAGGGACTGAGCACCAGCCGATAGCCGCGCACCAGCGCCATCAGCAGCCGCTGCATCATGGCGCGACCCCGATGCTCTCGCCAGCGGCTGCGGCGCGTTCCTGTGCGGGCTGCGGCAGCCCGGGCGCAGGCTGCGACAGGCGTTTCGCGGCATAGGCGAACAACTGCTGCAGCTCGGCGCGCACGGCCTGCCGGAGCACATCAGAAGTGGCGCTCACGAACTGGCGCCGGTCAAAGCCCGAGCGCAGCCGCACCACATGGGCGCCTTGGAGCATCAGGTTCTCATGCTCGCTGCCCACGGCATAGATCTGCCGCTTGATGGTGTGTCGCGTCACCGAGCGGCGCGCCCAGCGCTTGGGCACCATGGCGCCCAGCCAGGCATCCTGGCGCACGGCGCCAACGCCGAACAGGGCCTGCGGGTCTTGCGACCCGGGCCCTGCCGGTGGCGCCATGGCGCCGCCCTGCTCCGTCAGAACGAGACGGTGCAGGGCGAAATGCGCGGTACGCGATACCGTACCGGCAGCCATGGCGGCCTGAAACTGCGGACGTGTTTTCAGCCGTTGCATGCCAGCACCCCGTTCAGGGGTTCAGTGCAGCGAGCAAACCGCCCAGCAATGGCTGGCCTTAGACGGCCAGACGCTTGCGGCCCTTGGCGCGGCGAGCGTTGATCACGGCGCGGCCGCCCTTGGTCTTCATGCGGACCAGAAAGCCGTGGGTGCGGGCGCGACGGGTCTTGGAGGGTTGGTAAGTACGTTTCATGTTGGTTCCTAGAGAAGGTTCAGTTTTGCACCGGTCCCGTATCCGGCACGCTACACGCAGTGCAGCCAGCAGCCGCCACAAAGGCAAACCGCCAGGCCACCTGCCAAAAATCTGCACGATGCACTTGCCATGTGCAGCCCAAGGCGCAACCCCGAGAGGTTTCGCCCAAGGCCGCCAGCGGCAGCATGCAGACCCGATGCAGACGGGCGGGACATATCACCCTGAACACATTCAGGGAAACCCGCGATTATCACAGCGTTGCCCGCTTGATGCAATGCCCTTCGAACCCGAAGGATGCCTGCCCATTTTGCGACAAGGCAGAGGACAAGCTCCTGATATTTTGTGGATAACTTCCGCAAAAGCTACAATGGCAGCCTCGCAACAGTTCCTCCTATCCACAACTAGACTTCGACAATGACAGAGGAACCTACGAACGATGCAGGCCAGGGCCTGTGGCAAGTCTGCGTTGAGCAACTGGGGCAGGAAATGCCCGAACAGCAGTTCAACACCTGGATCAAGCCCCTGACCGCGCACGTCGCCGAAGACTTCTCCAAAGTCACCGTCTACGTGGCCAACCGCTTCAAGCTCGACTGGATCCGCGCCCAATATGCAGGCCGCATCTCGGCCATGCTGGAGTCGCTCTATGGCCAGCCGGTGACGCTTGAGTTGGCACTCGCTCAGCGGGAAAGCGTTGTGCGGACTTACGTCCGCCCCTCCACCAGCGAGCGCTCGGCCCCACCGGAAACCATTGTCACCTCGGTGCCCACGGTCACCAGCGAAGACGCGGCAGCGCCCGTCTTTCGCACGCGCCTGAACGCCGCGCTGACCTTCGAGACCCTGGTGGAAGGTACGGCCAACCGCATGGCACGCTCGGCCGCCATGCATGTGGCGGGCTCGCCCGGACACCTGTACAACCCGCTGTTCATCTACGGCGGCGTGGGCCTGGGCAAGACCCACCTGGTGCATGCCGTGGGCAACAAGCTGCTGGCCGACAAGCCCGACGCCAAAGTTCTCTACATCCATGCCGAGCAGTTCGTCTCGGATGTGGTCAAGGCCTACCAGCGCCGCACCTTTGACGAATTCAAGGAGCGCTACCACTCGCTGGATCTGCTGCTGATCGACGACGTGCAGTTCTTCGCCAACAAGGACCGCACGCAGGAGGAGTTCTTCAACGCCTTCGAGGCGCTGCTGGCCAAGAAGAGCCACATCGTGATGACCTCGGACACCTATCCCAAGGGTCTGGCGAACATCCACGAGCGGCTGGTATCGCGCTTCGACTCCGGGCTGACGGTGGCCATCGAGCCGCCCGAGCTGGAGATGCGCGTGGCCATCCTGATCAACAAGGCCCGTGCCGAGAACGCCGAGATGCCCGAGGAAGTCGCCTTCTTCGTGGCCAAGAACGTGCGCTCCAACGTGCGCGAGCTCGAAGGCGCGCTGCGCAAGATCCTGGCCTATTCGCGCTTCAACCAGAAGGAAGTCTCCATCCAGCTGGCCCGCGAGGCCCTGCGTGATCTGCTGTCCATCCAGAACCGCCAGATCAGTGTGGAGAACATCCAGAAGACGGTGGCCGATTACTACAAGATCAAGGTGGCCGACATGTACAGCAAGAAGCGCCCGGCCAGCATCGCACGGCCGCGCCAGATTGCCATGTACCTGGCCAAGGAATTGACCCAGAAGAGCCTGCCCGAGATCGGCGAGCTGTTCGGCGGGCGCGACCACACCACCGTGCTGCACGCGGTGCGCAAGATCGCCGGCGAACGCCAGCAACTGACCGAGCTGAACCAGCAGCTGCACGTGCTGGAGCAAACTCTCAAAGGTTGATGAAAACTCCCCCGTTCAGGTCGTATGTACGCGGCAAAATGGGGGATTCGAGCGGCAAGAGGGGGCTCATTTGTGAGCCGCCGCTCCTACCGAGACCCGCATCCTTAAATCAGAGGTTGACATGATCGTCCTGAAAGCCACACAAGACAAAGTTCTCGCGGTCCTGCAATCGGTGTCCGGCATCGTCGAACGCCGCCACACGCTGCCCATCCTGGCCAACGTGCTGATCAAGAAGACCGGCAACGCATTGCAGCTGACCACCAGCGACCTGGAAATCCAGATCCGCACCACCGCCGAGCTCGGCGGCGACACCGGCGACTTCACCACCACCGTGGGCGCGCGCAAGCTGATCGACATCCTCAAGACCATGCCCGGCGACCAGACCGTGAGCCTGGAGACCCAGCAGGCCAAGATGGTGCTCAAGGGCGGCAAGAGCCGCTTCACGCTGCAGACCCTGCCGGCCGAGGACTTCCCGCTGGTGCAGGAGGCTGCGGCCTTCGGCCCTTCCTTCAGCGTGCCGCAGAAGGTGCTCAAGGACCTGCTGGGCCAGGTCTCCTTCGCCATGGCCGTGCAGGACATCCGCTACTACCTCAACGGCATCCTGTTCGTGGCCGAGGGCAAGCAGCTGTCCCTGGTGGCCACCGACGGCCACCGCCTGGCGTTCGCAAGCAGCCAGCTGGACGTGGAAGTGCCCAAGCAGGAAGTGATCCTGCCGCGCAAGACCGTGCTGGAGCTGCAGCGCCTGCTGTCGGATGCCGGTGGCGAGAACCAGCCCCACATCGAGATGCAGTTCGCCAACAACCAGGCCAAGTTCACCTTTGGCGGCATGGAGTTCGTGACCAAGCTGGTCGAGGGCAAGTTCCCCGACTACAACCGTGTCATCCCGCGCAACCACACCAACAGCGTGACCCTGGGCCGCGCCCCGCTGCTGGCCAGCCTGCAGCGCACGGCCATCATGACCAGCGACAAGTTCAAGGGCGTGCGCCTGACGGTGGAGCCCGGCACCTTGCGCGTGGCCTCCAACAACGCCGAGCAGGAAGAGGCCATGGACGAGCTGGACATCGACTACGGTGGCGACACCATCGAGATCGGCTTCAACGTCACCTACCTGATCGACGCCCTGTCCAACATGAGCCAGGACATGATCAGGATCGACCTGCAGGACGGCAACAGCTCGGCCCTGCTGACCATCCCCGAGAACGACAGCTTCAAGTACGTCGTGATGCCCATGCGCATCTGACCGCGCGCCACACGACACCGATGCCTGACACATTGCGCAGCCCCTGCACCCGCCGCCCGGTGGCACAAGCCGGTGCAAGGTGCGCAACCACCCTACCCGACTCGTAGCCCGCAGCGCGCGTCCCTACGCACCGCGCCAGCGGCCGAATCGAACATTTTCAAGCGAAGCGACAGCTTCCGACGGAACTACCCCAGGGCCTTCCATGACCGACGAGAACAAGCCAGAAAACCAGACCATTGCCCCCGAAGGCTCAGACTCCAGCGGCTATGGCGAAGGTGCGATCCAGATCCTCGAAGGCCTGGAGGCCGTGCGCAAGCGCCCCGGCATGTACATCGGCGATACCTCCGATGGCACGGGCCTGCACCACCTGGTCTTCGAAGTGGTGGACAACTCCATCGACGAAGCCCTGGCCGGCTACTGCGACGACATCCTGGTCACCATCCATGCCGATGGCTCCCTGTCCGTCATCGACAACGGCCGCGGCATCCCCACGCGCGTGAAGATGGACGACAAGCACGAGCCCAAGCGCTCGGCGGCCGAGATCGCCCTCACCGAACTGCACGCGGGCGGCAAGTTCAACCAGAACAGCTACAAGGTCTCGGGCGGCCTGCACGGCGTGGGCGTGTCCTGCGTGAACGCGCTGTCCATCTGGCTCAAGCTCAACGTGCGCCGCGACGGCGAGGTCTACGAAATCGACTTCTCGCGCGGCCACGTGCAGAACCGCCCGATCGAGATCGTGGACGGCGTCGAGGTCTCTCCCATGCGCGTGGTCGGCAAGAGCGACAAGCGCGGCACCAAGGTCCACTTCCTGCCCGACACGGAAATCTTCACGCAGAACCATGAGTTCCGCTACGAGATCCTGGCCAAGCGCCTGCGCGAACTGTCCTTCCTGAACAACGGCGTGCGCATCCGCCTCAAGGACGAGCGCGACGGCCGCGAAGACGACTTCTCCGGCGCCGGTGGCGTCATGGGCTTCGTGCAGTTCATCAACGCCAACAAGAAGGTGCTGCATCCCACGGCCTTCCACGCCAACGGCAACCGCCCCGCGGAAAGCTACGGCGGCATCCCCGGCACAGAGATCGGCGTCGAAGTCGCCATGCAGTGGAACGACAGCTATGCCGAACAGGTGCTGTGCTTCACCAACAACATCCCGCAGCGCGACGGCGGCACCCACCTGACGGGCCTGCGCGCCGCCATGACGCGCGTCATCGGCAAGTACATCGAGCAGAACGAACTGGCCAAGAAGGCCAAGGTCGAGGTCAGCGGCGACGACATGCGCGAAGGCCTGTGCTGCGTACTCTCCGTGAAGGTGCCCGAGCCCAAGTTCAGCAGCCAGACCAAGGACAAGCTGGTCTCCAGCGAAGTGCGCGCGCCCGTGGAGGACATCGTCGCCAAGGCGCTGACCGACTACCTGGAGGAAAAGCCCAACGACGCCAAGATCCTGTGCAGCAAGATCGTCGATGCCGCGCGTGCCCGCGAGGCTGCGCGCAAGGCCCGCGAGATGACGCGCCGCAAGGGCGTGCTCGACGGCATGGGCCTGCCCGGCAAGCTGGCCGACTGCCAGGAAAAGGACCCGGCGCTGTGCGAGATCTACATCGTCGAGGGTGACTCCGCCGGCGGCTCGGCCAAGCAAGGGCGCGACCGCAAGTTCCAGGCCATCCTGCCGCTGCGCGGCAAGATCCTGAACGTGGAAAAGGCCCGCTACGAAAAGCTGCTGACCAGCAACGAAATCGTCACCCTGATCACGGCCCTGGGCACCGGCATCGGCAAGGCCACGGCCGAATCGGGCAAGAGCGGCAGCGACGACTTCGACCCCAACAAGCTGCGCTACCACCGCATCATCATCATGACCGACGCGGACGTGGACGGCGCCCACATCCGCACCCTGCTGCTGACCTTCTTCTACCGCCAGATGCCGGACCTGGTCGAGCGCGGCCACATCTACATCGCCCAGCCGCCGCTGTACAAGGTCAAGAACGGCAAGGAAGAGCTGTACATCAAGGACGGCCCCGCGCTCAACCAGTACCTGCTGCGCATCGCGCTGATGAACGCCAGCGTCAGCACCGGCGGAGCCAACCCGCGCACGCTGGACGGCGAGGAACTGGCCAAGCTGGCCAACATGCACCTGGCCGCCGAGACCGTCATCGACCGCCTGTCCAACTTCATGGATGCCGAGGCCCTGCGCGCCATCGCCGACGGCGTGCAGATCACGCTGGACAGCATCGAGGCGGCCCAGGCCTGCGCCCCCATCCTGGAGGCCAAGCTGCGCGAGTTGACCACCACGGGCGTGCCCGCCGAGGTCACGGCCGAAATCGACCCGGTCTCCGAAAAGCCCGTGCTGCGCATCAGCCGCCACCACCACGGCAACATCAAGAGCTCCATCCTCACCCAGGAGTTCGTGCGCAGCCACGACTACGCCGCGCTGGCCGACGAAGCCCAGAACTTCAACGGCCTGCTGGGCGAAGGCGCCAAGGTCACGCGTGGCGAGGGCGAAAAGGCCAAGAGCGACAAGGCCGGCGACTTCCGCCAGGCCATGCAATGGCTGTTGCACGAAGCCGAACGCACCACGGCCCGCCAGCGCTACAAGGGCCTGGGCGAAATGAACCCCGAGCAGCTGTGGGAAACCACCATGGACCCCACCGTGCGCAGCCTGCTGCAGGTGCAGATCGGCGACGCCATCGAGGCCGACCGCGTGTTCACCATGCTCATGGGCGACGAAGTGGAGCCGCGCCGGGACTTCATCGAGGCGAATGCGCTGCGGGCCGGGAATATCGACGTGTGATACCCAGGCGCTGGGCGTGGAGGGCGACGGCAGGCCTACCGGCCTGCATGCCGAGCACTGCTGCGGCTGGAAGGTGCAGGGCGTGGAGCGTTCTTCGAGCCGCGCCGCGTTGGCATTGATCCTTGGGGCGCCATGTTCCTGGCAACCGACCAGCGACGCGCTCAAGCCTGAGGATGGGTCAAAACGTCCGCAACTCAGGCCGCCGCTTGCTCTATGGCAGTACTGGCGGGCTGCCTGAACGGCAACAACTGATCCCCGGCACAGCATGCTCCGCCAGCTCCCTCAGAAACGGCTCAAGAACAGCGGACCGCGCACGCGCGGGGTCCCAGACCGCCGAGATCATCTGGCCCAGCGCCTGGCCGTCCAGCGTCAGCGCGACAAGGCGGCTGCCTTCCATGGCCAGGCGGTGGCGCAGAGCCGCGGAAGAGACGATGGCAATGCCGTAGCCGGCATTGGCCAGCGCCAGCAGGGTCTGGGTGCTGTCGCTTTCCAGGATGACGCGCGGGCGCATGCCCGCCTGAGCGCAGGCACGGTCGAACACCTTGCGCGTCATGAAGCCTTTGCGCAGCAGCAGCAGGGGCTGGTCGGCGAGGGCGCCGACCTCGGCGCTATTGCCGCTGGTGAAGGTCTGGCACTCGGGGACGACGGCGTGCAGGTAGCCCATGAACAGCGCCTGGCTCTCGAACGAATGCTGCTGCGGCAGCGCGGCGATGGCCACGTGGGCCGCGCCCGTCTGCAACTGCTCCAGAAGAAAGTCGTTCGATCCTTCGACCAGTGATGTCTCTATGGCCGGGTACCTGGCCCGCAGGGACACCAGGACCGGCGAAAGCAGGCCTTCGATCGTCTGCGGCGTCGCACCTATCCTCAGCAGCCCCGCTTCGCCGCGCGCCATGGACCGCAGGCGAGTGGACAGGTCCAGGGCCTGATCGACCAGGCTGGCAGCACGCGGCAGCAGGTCATCGCCCTCGGCCGTCAATACCAGCCGCTTGCCGATCCGGTCGAACAGCGACACGCCGAGCACTTCTTCGAGCCCCTGTATCTGGCGCGACAGTGCCGACTGGCTGATGTGCAGCACCGGTGCGGCCCGGGAAACGCTGAGCCGCTCGGCCACGACGACGAAGCACCGCAGTGCCTTCAGATCCAGCATGTCCACCTCCGCTTATGCATTGCCTGCAACATCTGAGAGTCCACAAATGCATTGGACACAGTTTCTGCCGGTTCGTACATTGGCTCTGCCCCCTACCGGAACCCAGGAGCCCCCGATGCAGCCATACATCAATCTCAATGCCGACATGGGCGAGAGCTTCGGCAAGTACCGGATCGGCAACGACGCCGAGCTGATGAAGGTGATCCGATCGGCCAACATCGCCTGCGGATTCCACGCGGGAGATGCCACGGTCATGGTGCAGACCGTGAGGCTGGCGCTGGCGCACGGCGCGTCGATCGGCGCGCATCCGGGCTTCAACGACATCTGGGGCTTCGGCCGCCGGCAGATCCGCATGAATGCCAGCGACCTGGAGTACATGGTCACCTACCAGATCGGCGCCCTGCAGGCCATCGCCAGCGCCCAAGGAGCCCGGGTAACGCACGTCAAGCCGCATGGCGCGCTCAACAACATGGCGCACCATGACGCGGAGATCGCCACGGCCATCGCCCGGGGCATACGCGCGGCGGACCGAGAGCTGATCTTCGTGGCCAATGCCTGCTCCGAGATGGTCAAGGCGGGCCATGCGCAGGGCCTGAAGGTCGCCGAGGAAGCCTATGTCGACCGGACCTATACGGAATCCGGCCTGATGACGCCGCGCACCGAACCCCATGCGGTGATCGTCGATGCGCAGGTGGCCGCACGCCAGGTACTGCGCTTCGTAGAAGAGCAGGCCATCATCACCCCTTCCGGCAAGCGCCTGCCGTCGGCCCTGCGCTCGTTCTGCACGCATGGCGACGAGCCCACGGCGCTGGCGCTGGCCACCCAGGTGCGCTCCGAGCTGGAGCGCCAGGGCGTGCGCGTGGTCCCGCTGACCGAGATGGCCTTCTGAAACACGCAGGAGCACACCATGAAGACCATCTTCTCCAGACATTGCGCCACACTGGCAGGTGCGGTGCTCGCGGTGGCCGCGCTGCCCGCTGCATCCCTGGCCGCAGAGCCTGCCGCCAGGTTCCCCGCCCGGCCCATGAAGATCGTGGTGCCGTTTCCGGCCGGAGGCTATTCGGACGCACTGGCTCGGCTCGTCGCCACGGACATGACCACGGCCTTCGGCCAGCCGGTGGTGGTCGAGAATCGCCCCGGCGCGGGAGGCAACATCGGTGCCGATGCCGTGGCCAAGAGCGCGCCCGACGGCCATGCGCTGGTCATGGGCACCATCGGCACGCAGGTCATCAACCCCCTGATCTACAAGCGCATGCCCTATCGCGCGGACAGGGACTTCACCCCGGTGGCCTTCGTCGCCGATGCCGAGACCGTGCTGGTGGTCCACCCGTCCCTGCACGTGGGCTCGGTCAAGGAGCTGATCGCGCGTGCGAGGGAAAAGCCGGGCGGGCTGACTTTCGCATCGGGCGGAACGGGGACCACCGGGCATCTGGCTGGCGAGCTGTTCAAGGCGGTGACCGGCACGTCGATCACGCATGTGCCCTACAAGGGCAATGTCCCGGCCATCACCGACGTGGTGGGAGGCCAGGTCTCGATGTCCTTCGCGACGGCACAGCCCGCCCTGCCCTTCATCCGCGGCGGACAACTGATCGCCCTGGCCACGATGGGGACGGTGCGCACCGCCGCCCTGCCCCAGATCCCCACCTTTGCCGAAGCGGGCGTGCAGGGCGTGGAAGTGAGGAACTGGACCGGGCTGCTGGCGCCCGCGGGCACGCCGCTGGCGGTGCGGCAGATGCTGGCCGCGCAGGTTGACAAGACCCTGCAGTCCCCCAGCGCCCATTCCATGCTGGCGGCCCAGGGGCTGAACTACACGCGCATGGGTCCGGACGCGTTTGGCAGCTTCATCCGCGGCGAATCCGCCAAATGGGAGAAGGTCGTGCGCGAAGCGGGCATCCAGGCCGACTGAACCCGCCTCCTTGTCCCGCCAACGCCCGCACTCCATCCATGCCTTTCGAGGGAACACTGCATGCTGTACGCCAACCCGCGCGCCGTGCGCGCGCCTTACCCCGCCGAACTTCGCGCGATCATGAGCATCGAGCGCGCCCAGGAAAGCCGCCGCTGGCTGGCCGCCTGGCCCGGCCTCACACCCGGGGCCACACCCTTGCACGAGCTGCCCGCGCTGGCCCGGCGGCTGGGCGTGGCACGCATGTGCGTCAAGGATGAATCGCTGCGCTCCCGCCTGGGCAGCTTCAAGGCGCTGGGCGCGTCCGTCGCCCTCGTGCGCCAGGTTATGCGCCTGCATCCCGGGCTGGAGCCGGGCCTGGTGCTGAGCGGCCGATACGCGCAGTTGCTGCAGCACTACACCGTGGTCAGCGCCACGGATGGCAACCATGGCCGCAGCCTGGCGGCTGCGGCCCGCGACGCGGGGTGCCGATGTGCCATCGTCCTGCACGCACAGGTGAGCCTGGAGCGCGAAAAGGCCATCGCCGACTTCGGGGCGAAGATCATCCGCGTCCCGGGCAACTACGACGCGTCGGTGCGGGAGGCCGAGCGACTGGCCCAGGCACATGGCTGGCAGGTCATCTCCGACACCTCCTACGAAGGCTACGAGGACATCCCCCGCGACGTGATGCAGGGCTACGGCACCATCGCGGCCGAGATCGCCGAGCAGACCGGGGCTCGCGCCGATGAAGCCGGCGCCTTCACCCATGTCTTCCTGCAGGCGGGGGTGGGCGGCATGGCGGCCGGGCTGGCCAGCTACCTGTGGGAACTCCATGGCGCGCAACGGCCATGCTTCATCGTCGTCGAGCCCGCGCAGGCCGACTGCCTGCTGCAAAGCGCCATGAAGGGACATGCCGCCAAGGCCACGGGCACGGTCGATTCTGTGATGGCGGGGCTGGCCTGCGGCGACACCTCGCCCCTGGCCTGGCGCTTCCTGGCACCCAGTGTCGATCACTTCATGACCATCGAGGATGACCAGGCCGTGGCGGCAATGCGCACCCTGGCCCGGGGCGGCCCCGACATTCCCATCGTTGCCGGGGAATCCGGCACGGCCGGCCTGGCGGCACTGGAGGTGCTGCGCGGCGACTGCGCGCTGTCCGCCAGGGCAGGCCTGCACCCCGACGCGAGCGTGCTGTTCATCAACACCGAAGGCGCCACCGCGCCACAGGTCTATGAAGAGCTTGTGGGCGAAACCGCCGAATCGGTACAGCGGCGCCAGCTGGCATGGTTTGCGCCGTAGCACGGCAGCGGCAATCGAGCAGCCCGCATCACTGATAACCCGGGTCGGGCAGCCGCTCGTCCCAGCCTTCGAGCCCTGCGAGCTCGCGAACACCGGCAGGTCGTGCAACGCTTCCTCCATCGCTGGGTCGCCCAGCGCGAACCACTGTTGAATGAAGTGGATGCGCAACATGGTCTCGCACGGGAACAGGGGGCGGCCGCGCTTGCCCTGCGGCAAAAAGGGCGACACCAGGATCACAAGGTCGGCCCAAGTCGCGACCTTCTCCATCTCGTCCAGGAACTCCCCGCGCCGCGTTCGCTTGGGCTGTCTGTCCCAAGCCCAGGCTGTGCTGCTTCAGGTTGCGTATCGTCTCAGTGCTCCACGTCGATGCCAAGCAGGTCGTCAGGCGATTGATGCAGACCTTCCCCAAGCATCGCCGGCATTCTTCAATTGATGCATTCGCATGCGCGAGAAATTCGGAGCATGTCCGACCAACGACATCAACCGCCGGGCCTCCTTCTGCCTTGATGCACGACCGGCTCGAGAAACAACTGCCTAAAGTAGTCGCGAAACGCCGACATCGCTGGGGAAAATTCGATGCCTTGCTTCCACCCAAGCCCGATGTTCATCGTAGGCACGGCGTCGCGCAGACTGATGGTTTCAATGCGCTTTCCCTCCAGCGACCAAGGTCGGTAAACCATATCCGAGAGAACGGTCACGCCAAGGCCATTCGCCACGGTGCTGCGCACTGCTTCTACAGAGCTCGTGCGCAGCCTGATCTGAGGTTGGTACGGCGTCTTGCTCCAATATTTCATTGCAGTGCCCGCAGCCTCGTCCACGGTGAGCAGGATGTAGGGCTCGGCAGCCACATCGGCCAGCGTGACTTCCGCCTTTTCGAGCAGCGCATGCTTGGCCGGCACCCACAGTCGGCGTTGCGAGCCAAAGAATGTCTCGAGCGACAGCTCGCGCAGCACCACATTGGACGTGAGCAGTACTCCCATGTCGTATTGCTGCGTGATCAGTCCCTCCTCAATGGCTTCACGCACTACTTCGTGCACCTTGACCTTGATCTGCGGATGCAATTGCTCGAAACGCTGAAGGTGATGGGGCAAGAAGTAGCCGAGCACCGTGTAGGTGGCGGCAATGGTCAGCGTCCCCTCGACATTCACTCCCTCATGCGGCATGCGGATCGCCTCGTCGGCAGCCGAGAGCACGGCATAGGCATGGCTCAGAAACCGCCGTCCGGCCCGGGTCAGTTCCACGCCATGAGGCTGTCGCTCAAACAGCTGCTGCCCCAGCATTTCCTCCAGCTCCCGGACTGCCGTGGTCACCGCCGATTGCGAGATGTTGAGTTGCAGTGCCGCATGTGAGATGCGCCCCACTTCGGCCACCGCCGTGAAGTACTTGAGCTGGCGAAGGGTGAGAGACATGGTGCGGTCTTCCTGGGGTATTTACTTATCTCTCAAAAATTACATGCCAGCGCGCGCAAATCCGATACCGAGGATTCACTGATCTGCAGGGTAGCGTTCATTGCAGGCAGTCGGCATATCTGTTTTTCAGATATCGCATCGCCTGTAAATAATGCTTTTCAGCCGATTTTCAGCTGACTAATCTTCACCTTGTCCCGCATTGCTGCCATCGGGCCGTGCCAACAACACAAGGTGAAACGTGAAGAAGACGCTGATTGATCTGAACTCCGACATGGGCGAAAGCTTCGGTCCATGGGCCATCGGCGATGGTGTGGACCAGGAATTGATGCCGTTGATCAGCTCGGCCAATATCGCCACAGGCTTTCATGCGGGTGATCCGAACATCATGCGCAAGACGGTGTTGTTGGCCCGGGAAAACGGCGTGGGCATCGGCGCGCACCCGGGCTTTCGCGACCTCGTGGGCTTCGGGCGCCGCCATATCGATGCACCGGCCGACGAGCTGGTGAACGACATGGTCTACCAGCTCGGCGCGCTGCGCGAATTCGCGCGGCTGGCCGGCATGACGCTGCAGCACATCAAGCCGCACGGCGCGCTCTACATGCATGCGGCGCGCGACGAGGCGCTGTCGCGCGCACTCGTCACGGCCCTGCAGCAGATCGAACCGACGCTGCGCCTGTTCTGCATGGAATCGTCCGTCACCTTCCAGGTGGCGTGCGAATTGGGCCAGCCCGTGGCGCGCGAGTTCTATGCCGACCGCGACTACGACCTGAGCGGCTCCATCGTCTTCACCCGCCGCGTCGGCGCGCTCGACCCCGAGGCCGTGGCCGCCAAGGTGCTGCGCGCCTGCACCGAAGGCGTGGTGCGCACGGTCGAAGGCCAGGACCTGGCGATCGGCTTCGACTCGGTCTGCATCCACAGCGACACGCCTGGCGCGCTGGCGCTCGTGAAGGCCACGCGCCGCGCACTGGCCGAGCACGGCATCGAAGTTGCAGGTTTTGCCGATGCAGCTGCGCCGGCGCAGCCTTGAGCTTTTCCGTTCTTCCCGCTTTCGTTCTTGTTCCCGTTTCCAGGAGTGCATCGATGCCCGCTACCCATGAAGTCCTGAGCCCGCTGCCGGGCACCTTCTACCGCCGTTCGGCGCCTGACGCGCCGCCGTTCAAGGCCGAAGGCGACACCGTGGCCGTGGGCGATGTGATCGGCCTGGTCGAGGTGATGAAGCAGTTCAGCGAAGTCACGGCCGACGTGGCCGGACGGCTGCGGGGCTTTGCCGTGGAGAACGGCGAACCCGTCGATCCGGGCCAAGCGCTGGCCGTCATCGAAACGGCGTGAGGCCCCGGACCATGACCGCCGCATTCGACAAACTGCTCATCGCCAACCGTGGCGAGATCGCGGTGCGCATCATCCGCGCCGCGAAGGAACTGGGCCTCAAGACCGTCGCCGTCTACAGCGACGCCGACGCGCAAAGCCTCGCGGTGCGCATGGCCGACGAAGCCGTGCGCATTGGCCCGGCGCATGCCACCAAGAGCTATCTGAGTGTGGACGCAATTCTTCAAGCGGCGGCCGACAGCGGCGCCGGCGCCGTGCATCCGGGCTACGGCTTCCTGTCGGAGAACGCCGCGTTCGCCGAGCGCGTCGAGGCCGCGGGCCTGGTGTTCGTCGGCCCGACGCCGCACGCGATCCGCACCATGGGCGACAAGGCCGCCGCGCGCGCCGCGGCCATGAAGGCCGGCGTGCCCACCGTGCCCGGCAGCGTGGGCGTGGTGACAGACGCCGATACCGCCGTCGCGCTGGCAAAGGGCATCGGCTACCCCATCATGGTCAAGGCCTCGGCCGGCGGGGGCGGGCGCGGCATTCGCGTGGCGCACGACGAAGCCGAGCTGCGCCAGCAGTTCGCCACCTCCACGGCGGAGGCGCAGGCCGCTTTCGGCAACGGCGAGGTGTACCTCGAACGCTTCATCCGCCAGGCACGCCACATCGAGGTGCAGATCCTGGGCGACGGCCAGCGCGTGGTTCACTGCTTCGAGCGCGAATGCTCGCTGCAGCGACGCCGCCAGAAAGTGTGGGAAGAAGCGCCCTCGGCCGCCATCAGCGAGGCCACGCGCGCGGCGCTGTGCGAATCGGCGCTGCGGCTGGCCCATGCCGTGGCCTACCGCGGCGCGGGCACGCTCGAATACCTGTACGACGACGACACGCGCGAGTTCTTCTTCATCGAGATGAACACGCGCATCCAGGTCGAGCACCCCGTCACCGAGATGATCACCGGCATCGACCTCGTGAAGGAGATGCTGCGCATCGCGCTGGGCCAGCCGCTGCGCCTGCAGCAGGAAGACATCCGGCTGACCGGCGCAGCCATCGAGGTGCGCATCAACGCCGAGAACGCCGCGAAGAGCTTCATGCCGAGCCCGGGCCTCGTGTCGCAGCTCGTGGTGCCGGGCGGCCCCGGCGTGCGCTTCGACACCATGCTGTTCCCCGGCTGCACCGTGCCGGCGTACTACGACTCGCTGCTGGGCAAGCTGATCGTGCACGACACCGATCGCGCCGGCGCGCTGGCCCGCATGCGGCGCGCGCTCGACGAGCTGCAGGTCGAAGGCATCCACACCACGATCCCGCTGCACCGCGCACTGTGCGAGGACGCGGGCGTGGCGCAGGCCGCATTCCACACGGGCTTTCTCGAAACCTGGCTGGCGGCGAATCCGCTGGCCGGCGCACCCGCTCCACTTGCGGAGGTGACCGCATGACCGCTGCCAGCACCCTCCCCACCCAGGCCCGCTACAGCTTCGGCGGCGACGAGCACCTGTTCGTCGAGATCAGCGAGGAGATGTCGCTGCCCGCCTTCTTCAAGGGCATGGCCATCTGCAATGAGCTGCGCCGCCGCGCACAGGCGGGCGAGATCACGGGCGTGACCGAGATCTGTCCCGCCAACGCCGCCTACCTCGTGCGCTTCGACCCCGATGCGATCGCGCCCGACGCACTGCTCGCCATGCTCAAAGACATCGAAGCGGGCCTGGGCGATGCCGACCTGCAGATGCAGACGCGCATCGTCGAGATTCCCGTGCTCTACAACGACCCGTGGACGCACGAGACGCTGATGCGCTTTCGCGAGCGGCACCAGGACCCGTCGGGCACCGACATCGAGTACGCGGCGCGCATCAACGGCCACGTCTCGGTCGAGGCCTTCATCGAGGCGCACTCGTCGGCGCCCTGGTTCGTGTCGATGGTCGGCTTCGTGGCCGGCCTGCCCTTTCTCTTCCAGATGGTCGAGCGCCAGCGCCAGATCCAGGTGCCCAAGTACCTGAGCCCGCGCACCGACACGCCCAGGCTCACGCTGGGCCATGGCGGTTGCTTCAGCTGCATCTACTCGGTGCGTGGTGCGGGCGGCTACCAGATGTTCGGTGTCACGCCCGCGCCCATCTTCGACCCGGCGCAACGGCTGTCCTACCTGAAGGAGCTGATGGTGTTCTTCCAGCCCGGCGACATCGTCAAGTACAAGCCCATTGACCGCGCCGAGTACGACCGCCAGATCGCGCAGGTCGAGGCCGGCACCTACGCGCTGCGCATCGCGCCAGTGTCGTTCTCGCTCAACGATTTCCTGGCCGACCCGGGCGGCTACAACCAACAGCTCCTGAAAGTGCTCCATGGCGATTGAAGTGCTCAAGCCCGGCCTCGCGACCAGCGTGCAGGACGCCGGCCGTCCCGGCTACTACCACCTGGGCATTCCGCTGTCGGGTGCGCTCGACCAGCAAAGCCTGGTGCTCGCAAACCTGCTGGTCGGCAACGACGAAGGTGCGGCCGTCATCGAAAGCACGCTGCTCGGGCCCGAGCTGCAGTTCGACGCGCCCGCGCTGGTGGCCGTGACCGGCGCCGACGCGAAGATCAAGCTCAACGGCAATGAGGTGCCACGCAATACCGCATTCGCGGTGCAGGCCGGCGACAGGCTCGGCTTCGACTTCATGAAGCTCGGCGCGCGCATGTGCATCGCCGTGGCCGGCGGCATCGACGTGCCGGTGGTGCTGGGCAGCCGCTCGACCTATGGCCTGGGCGCATTCGGCGGCCTCAATGGCCGCAAGCTGCTGGCCGGCGACAGACTGCCCGTGGGAGTACCGTCCGCCACCGCCCGCGCGGGTCGCACGGTGCAGGCCGCATTGCTGCCGGTGCTCGACAAGGAAGTGGTCCTGCGTGTGCTGCCGGGCATCTACTTCCACCGACTGCAGGAGGTGTCGGTGCAGAGCTTCTTTGCCGACACCTGGACTGTCGGTTCCGAGGCCGACCGCATCGGCTACCGCTACAAGAACGGCACGCCGCTGAAGTTCCACGAGCGCACGCCGCCATTCGGCGCGGGCGACGACCCGTCGAACATCGTCGATGCGGGCTACCCATACGGTTCCATCCAGGTGCCGGGCGGACGCGAACCGATCATCCTGCACCGTGATGCGGTCTCGGGCGGCGGCTACGCGATGGTGGGCACCGTCATCAGCGCCGACATGGATCTCATCGCCCAGATGCAGCCAAACCACAAGGCACGCTTTGTCGAAGTCGATATGGCGCAGGCGCTCGAAGCACGCGCCGAGCGGCGGCGAAGCATCGAGCGCTTGCGCGCAGCGCTCTCGGCCTGAGCGCGACCCTCTTCGTCCCTCTCAAGAGAGCCGATGGCAACCAAGGCAGCGGTCGAGTTCGCCACGCTCGAATGGGTTGCGTCGTTCAACCGCCATCGCCCGCCTGGACCCATCGGGCATTACTCTTGCCGGCCTCGAGCCTGCCCGCCAAACTCCTCCCACAGCGCCTGCGTATGCTCGCCCAGCGCGGGCACGGCGCCCATGGCGGCTTCGGCATCCGATAGCGTGGCCGGGGGCAGCAGGGCCTGGATGCAGCCGGCGGGCGTGGCGACTTCGCGCCAGCGTTGGCGCGCCTGCAGCTGGGGATGGTTCCAGACCGCGTGCATGTCGTTGAGCGGCGCGTTGGCGATGCCGCCTGCATCCAGGCGCTGCATGGCCTGTTCGCGGCTCAGGTGGGCCAGCACCGATGCGATCACCGCATCGAGTTCCGCACGGTGCGCCACGCGCTGCAGGTTGGTGGCAAAGCGCGCGTCCTGCGCCAGCGCGGGCTGCTGCAGCACATGGGTGCAGAAGCTGTGCCATTCGCGGTCGTTCTGCAGGCCGAAGATCAGGCTCCGGCCATCACCGGCCGTGTACTGGCCATAGGGCGCGATGGAAGGATGGGTCAGCCCGCTGCGCGCAGGCGCCGCACCGCCGTAGCGGGCGAAGTTCAGCGGGTAGGACATCCATTCGGCCAGCGCCTCCAGCATGGACACCTCCACGCGCAGGCCCCGGCCGGTGCGGGCGCGCTGCAGCAGGGCGGACAAAATGCCCGAGTAGGCATACATGCCGGCCGCGATGTCGGCGATGGAAATGCCCACGCGCGCGGGCTGGTCGGGCGTGCCCGTGACCGAGATCAGGCCGGCTGCCGCCTGGATCAGCAGGTCGTAGGCCTTTTTGTCGCTCAGCGGGCCGCCTTCGCCATAGCCCGATATATCGCAGACGATGAGACGCGGATATTTCTCATGCAGGCTGTCTAAATCCATGCCCATTCTCTGCATGGCACCCGGTGCCAGGTTCTGGATCAGGATATCGGCCTTTTCCAGTATTTTCCCGACGATATGCTGCCCCTCGGCGGTCTTGATATCCGCAGCCAGGCTCTGCTTTCCCCGATTGGCCCAGACAAAAAAGGATGATTCACCATGGACCTTGTCGTCATAGCCCCGTGCAAAATCCCCATCGGGCAATCGCTCCAGCTTGATGACCCTGGCACCCAGGTCCGCCAGTTGCCGGCTGGCAAAAGGCCCTGCCACGGCGTGTTCCATGGCCAATACCGTCAAACCATCCAATGGGCGTGTCTGCATTTTCTTGAACGAGGCGAATATTCGATTCGCCGCATTCTAGAAGTGCGACCATCACCCAGCCAGTCGGCATTTTCTAAGCGGAATTTCAAATCTTCTAAGGCAGGGATTCCTGCACGGCGCCTTCCTCGGGCAAAGGCTGGGCCGCCACATAGGCCACGAAATCGCGGGCATAGGCGGGCAGGGTTTCGGGTTCGCGCGTGACCACCTTCTGCTCGCGCTGCGCCCAGGCCTCGTCCAGGCCCACGGCAGCCAGCCTGCGCGCCTGCAGCGCCGGCCGGGCAATGGAGCGTGGCACCAGCGCAATGCCCACGCCTTCCTGCACGCACTGCAGCACGGCCTCGAACGTAGGTGCGTGCACACGTACCCTGGGATTCATGCCCAGCCTGGACGCCATGCCTTGGAGGTAGAGGAAGTTGCTGGTCTTGCGGCCGATCGAGACCAGATCGTAGGTCAGCGCGGTTTCCAGCGGCACCCTGCTGCTGGCGGCCAAGGGGTGGCCAGCGGGCACCACAAACACCAGTTCATCGTGGCCATAGGTGATGGCATGCAGGCCGTGCAGATCGATCTGGCCGGCCACCAGGCCCACATCGGCACTGCCGTCGAGCACGGCGCGCACCGTGTCTTCGCTCAGGCGCTCCTCCAGGTCCACATTGACGTTCGGATAATGGGCCAGATAGCGGCTGAGCACGGGCGCGATTCCCGTCAGCGTGCTGCTGTTGGCAAAGACGCGGATATGTCCCGATATTCCGTTGATGTGTCTTTGCATTTCTCCGTGCAAGCGGTCCACGCTGCCGAAAATGGAATCGGCGTATTTCTTGACCGTCATTCCCGCCGGGGTCAGCACCATGCCTTTGGACGTTCTTTCAAACAACGATGCACCCATGGCCTGCTCCAGATTCTTGAGCCGGTAGCTGGCCGATGGCGCCGTCAAATGCATTTCAGCCGCGCCTGCGCTGAGGCTTTTGGCCTGGGCAATGGCAAGGAAAACCCTGAGATCCGTCAATTCATATCGCATCCGTTGCATGCCCGCCGGGAGCATTTCCTTGGTGTTAGACGGTTTCTAACCGCCCTATCAATGATTCGACTGGCTGCATTGGCCGTGCATTTCTATAGTCGGCGCCAGGAGACAACGGAGAAAATTATGGACTTCAAGACGGCAAGACGCCAAACCCTTCTCACCGCCCTGCTTCTGGCCGCCGGCGCGGCCGCAGCGCAGGACTATCCTGCGCGCCCCATCAAGCTGGTGATTCCCTATGCGGCAGGCGGCCCCACCGACACCTTCGGCCGCGCCATGGCCGATGTCTGGAGCCAGAAGCTGGGCACGCCCGTGGTGATCGAGAACCGCACGGGTGCCGGCACCCTGGTCGGCACGGAGGCGGTTGCCAAGGCAGCCCCTGACGGCTACACCCTGCTGCTGACCACGGTGGCGCATGCCGTCAATCCCTACATCCATGACAAGCTGGGCTACCGCACGGAGGAAGACTTCGCGCCCGTGGGATTGCTCGCCAGGGCGCCGCTGGTGCTGGTGGTGGACAAGCGGCTGCCCGTGCAGAGCCTGCCGGATTTCCTGGCCTATCTGCGGGCGCGGCCCGGCCAGGTCAGCTATGCCTCGGCGGGCGTGGGCAGCGCACCGCACCTGGGCGCGGAGCTGCTGAACCTGATGGCGGGCACCCGGGCCCAGCATGTGCCCTACCGGGGCAGTGCGCCGGCCATACAGGACCTCATCGGCGGGCACCTGGCCTTCATGCTGGACAGCGCTCCCACGGGCCTGGCCCAGGTCAAGGCGGGCACGGTGCGCCTGCTGGCCACCACCATGGCCCAGCGCCTGCCGCAGACGCCCGACACCCCGGCCATCGCCGAGCAGGTGCCCGGCTACGAGGCCTATACCTGGAACGCCGTGTTCGCCCCCGCAGGCACGCCGCCAGCACTGATCGCCCGCCTGCAGTCCAGCCTGCAGGCCACGGTGGACGATGCCGGTCTGCAGAAAAAGGCCTACGACATGGGCCTGGTGCTGGAAAAGCAGCCGCGCCCCCAGGCGCTGGCCGCCTTCCTCAAGCAGGAGCTGGACAAATGGGGCAAGGTCGCCCGCGCCGCCCACATGAGCGCGAACTGAGGAGAGTCGCCATGCCACGCCATCCATCCCTGTGCGCCCAGCGCTACTTTGAAGACTTCGCGCTGGGCGAGGTCTTCGCCCTGCCCTCGCGCACCATGACCGATGCCCTGTTCGCCGCCTTCCAGCTGGCCAGCGGAGACAACCATCCCGTGCACTACGACGTGGAGTACTGCCGTGCGCGCGGCATGCCCCACATGCTGGCCCACGGCTACCAGGTGGCCATACAGACGGCGGCAGGCGCCGGCCTGTTCCCGCACATGGTCGAGGAATCGCTCAAGGGCTTTCTGGAGCAGGGCAGCCGCTTCCTGGCCCCCGTCCATGTGGGCGACACGCTGTACTGCACGCTGACGGTGTCCGAGCTCAAGCCCGGCAACACCACGGGCGTGCTGACCCTGGCCACCGAGGTGCTGAACCAGCGCGACGAGCGGGTGTCCGACGGGTTTCAGAAATACCTGTTGAGGAAGCGGCCGGCCTGAAGGCCAGGGGATGGATGCAGGGGCAGCGTCCCCCAAAGACCCGCCCCCTCGCTTGGCTACGCCGGCGCGGCAACCGCCGCCGGGCTTTCTGGCGAAAAATAGCGGCCCTGCACACGCCCATCCCCCACCATGAGATCCCCCATCAGCATCGTCGACGTCGACCGCCTCGACTCCTGGAGCAAATACAAGCCCGGCATGTGCGACAGCTGTGCGGCCAACTGCTGCACCATGCCGCTGGAGGTGCAGCTGCCCGATCTGGTGCGGCTGGAACTGGTGGATCCGTTCGAGGTGGACAACGTGGAGCCCAAGCTCATCGCCAAGCGGCTGATGAAGATGCGGCTGATCGACCACTACAACCCCAAGCACAACATCTTCACCATGGCGCGGCGCGCCAGCGGGGACTGCAATTTCCTGGATGCCAAATCGCGGCGCTGCACGGTCTACGACAAGCGGCCCGAAACCTGTCGCCTGCACCCCAAGAAGGGGCCCAAGCCCGGCTTTTGCGCCTACGGTCACAAGGACCGCTGAAACGGCTTCAGGCCGTGGGCAACCCGGGCAGCCAGATCCTTGCCTGCAGGCCCGGATGCATGTTCTCGAAGCCCAGCTTGCCGCCGTGCAGCTGCACGATGGCCAGCACGCTGGCCAGGCCCAGGCCATAGCCTTCGCGGTCCGATTCGGCGCGGTAAAAGCGGGTGCTCATCTTCTCGCGCGTCTGCGCGTCCACGCCGGGGCCGCGGTCCTGCACGATGATTTCCACGCCCCAGGCGCCGCCGTCCATGCCGTGCTCGTGGGCCACGCCCGCGCGCAGCAGCATGTCGGCGCCATGGTCGCTGTCGGGCAGTGATCCGTACTTGATGGCGTTGTCCACGAGGTTGGCCACGGCGCTGGCCAGCAGGTCGCCGTCGCCCAGCGCCATGGGCGTGCCCTCGACCTCCAGGCGCAGCACGCCGCCTGCGTCCTCGACCAGCGGTTCGTAGAACTCCACCACGTCGACCAGCAGGGCACGCAGGTCCACGGGCGCGAAGTTCTTGCGGCTGGCACCGCTTTCCACTTCGGCAATCTGCAGCAGCTTGTCGAAGACCACGCCCAGTTCGGCCACTTCCTGGGCCACCAGTGCCAGCGTCTCGTTCTTTTCCTCGGGCGTGGCCTGCTGGGCATTGCGCAGGCGCAGCAGGATGCGCGTCAGCGGCGTGCGCAGGTTGTGGGCGATGGTGTTGGAGACATGGCGTATGCCGTCCATCAACAGCTCCAGCCGGTCCAGCATGGTGTTGATGTCGCGGTTGAGCAGCGTGAACTCATCGTCGCGGCGCGTGACCGGAATGCGCTGGCGCAGGTCGCCCGTGGCCACGCGCGCCATGGTGCTGCGGATGTCGGCGGCACGCTCTTCCACCACGCGCCGGAAGGCCCCGGCGCCCAGCACGGCCATGCCCAGGGCCACCAGGCCGGCCAGCAGGCTGGCGCGGCCGAACAGCTCCTCCACATCGCTTTGCACCTGCATGTCGCTGCCCACGGCCAGCAGCTTGCCGTCGGACAGCTGGGCCACGGCCACGCGGCCGGCGATGATCTTGCCATTGCGCCGCACCTTGAGGTCGCGCACGCCCATCTCGGTGAGCCGGCGCGCCGGCACCACGTCGGCATTGCCGATGATGGGGTTGCCCTCGCCATCCATGAGGATGAGGATTTCGGTATCGGTGTTGACGCCGTCCAGCAGGGTCTGCTGGATCTCGGCTTCCAGCGCGGGCTCGCCGTACTTGTCGCGGTGCTCGACCAGGCGGCGCATGTGGTTCTCGGCCTGCCGGTCCATGCGCATGCGCAGCACGCCCACGGTCTGCACGTAGAACACCGACAGCACGATGGACATGGTCAGCACCAGCAGCACGCCGTAGGTCAGCGCCAGCCGGAAGGCCGTGGAGCTCCAGGGCTTGGCCAGCGACATCGGGTCAGGCCACCTGCGGCAGGTCCTGCGGCCGGTCCGACAGGCTGTAGCCCACGCCGCGCACGGTGTGGATCAGCGCAGGCTCGAAGCCCTTGTCCACCTTGCCGCGCAGGCGGCTGATGTGCACGTCGATGACATTGGTCTGCGGGTCGAACCGGTAGTCCCACACCGACTCCAGCAGCATGGTGCGCGTGACGATCTGGTGCGCATGCTGCATCAGAAAGGCCAGCAGGCGGAACTCGCGCGGCTGCAGCGCCAGCGGCTGGCCTGCGCGCTCGGCGCTGCGCGTGAGCAGGTTCAGCCGCAGGTCGGCCAGGCGCATCTCGCGCGCAGGGGCCGGGATCTGGGCGCGGCGCACCAGGGCCTCCAGGCGCGCCGAGAGTTCGGAGAAGGCAAAGGGCTTGGTCAGGTAGTCGTCGCAGCCGGCCTTGAGGCCGCGCACGCGCTCGTCCGTGGCCGACAGGGCGCTGAGCACCAGCACCGGGGTCTGCTTGCCCATGGAGCGCAGCGTCTGCAGGATCTGCAGGCCGTCGAAGCCGTTGGGCAGCATGCGGTCGAGGATGATCACGTCCCAGCTCTCGCCCACGGCCATGGCGATGCCCTGCACACCATCGCTGCACACCGCCACCTGCGCGCCCTGCTGGCGCAGGCCTTCGGCGATGTAGCGCGCGTTCAGCGCGTCGTCTTCGATGATGAGATAGCGGTACATGCGGGCGGCAGGGCCTGACTCGAAACTGAGGCAGACACTATACGGCGCGCCAGACTCCGCCGAGATCGGTGGGGGTGCCGGCATGTTTACCACCTCTTTTCAGCCTTGGGCTGCGCTGCGCGGCATCGCACCGCATGAAACTGGCGTGATCCGGACCAGGCACACCGCGGGGTGCCACCCAGGGTCCGACCGCCCCTCCCGCACAGCAGGAGGGGAAGGGCGTCAAGCGCCTCAGGGCGCTGCCCACATCGGCAGATCGCCGCTGGCCACGCGCACCTGCCACTCGGCCAACATCATTTCCTTGACCAGGTCCAGGTGCTCCAGGCGGTGCTCGTTGATGGAGCCCAGCGAATCGATCAGCTCCAGGATGGAGCCCTGGCCCAGCTTGTAGGCGTCCTGGGCCATCTGGTTGAGCGGCGCGATCTGGGCCAGGCCCTGCTTTTCGTAGGCGCGCACGGCATCGCGGCGCAGCTTGAGCTGCTTGATGGCGCGCTGCAGCTCGGTACGCGCCTCGATCAGCGCGGCGTCGTAGCGCAGCTGGGCCTGTTCGGCCTCCACCTGGGCACGCGCGATGGGACCTTCGCGGCGGTCGAACAGCGGCAGCTCCACCGACACGCCGATCTGGTTGTAGTTGCCGTCAAGGCGGTTGCGCACGCGCGCCACGCTCACGCTGGGCGTGGGCAGGGCTTCGCGGCGTTCCAGCTCGACCTTGTGGCGCAACTGGTCCAGCTCGGCCTGGGCGGCCACCAGGGCCGGCAGGCGCTGGCGCGCAGCCTCCCAAAGCTCCTGCTCGTGCAGCAGCTGGCCCACGGGCACGGCCTGCAGGCTGCCCGTGGCGCGCGGCGCCCATTGGGGCAGGGCGGCCAGGGCGGCGGCGTGCGAGGCGGCGTCCTGCCAGTCCGACTGGGCCTGGCTGACCTGCATGGCCATCTGGGCCTGCTGCAGGCTCAGGCGGGCGCCGTCATAGCGGCTGCGCGCACCGGCCTCGATCTGGCCGCGCACGATATTGCCTGCGCCGTTCAGCGACTCCTGCGCCTCTTCCCAGACCTTCAGGCGCTGCTGCGTCATCAGCAGGTCGATGAAGGCCGTGGCTGCATCGTTGAGCGTGGTGGCCACGGCCACCTCGACATTGGCACGCGCCGCCGTCTCGCCCTTGCGCGCGTTCTCCATGCGCAAACGCCGCTGGCCGAAGATGGGCAGCGGCTGCTCGATGCCCCACTGCTTCTCGCCCGGCTTGCTGCTGTACGACGCCGTGGGATTGGGAAACGCCGCCGCCGTGCGGCTGTCCGCCTGCGCAATCCCGATCTGCAGCCGCTGCGCCGCCAGCTGGGGCTGGTTGCGCACCACCATCTGCAGATACTCCTGCATCCCCACCGGCTGCTGCGGCGCAGCCGCCGGAGCTACCTCGGAGGCAGGCGCCGCAGTGATGGCCGGCACAGCGGGCACAGCCTGCTGCGCAAGCGCAGAACCCGCCCCGCAGCACAGCGCCACAGCCACAAACAGGGCCCAATAAGGTGAACGACCCACAAAACCGGCACGGCCCAAATCAGAGACGCCAAGCAAGAGCCGCCTCGCGGCGATGGCGTCGTCCCCCTCCCGCGAAGCGAGAGAGGGGGAAGCGGCGCAGCCGCTCAGGGGGTGCTTACTCTTTTTCATCGAGTTCTTCCTGCGTCAACATGTTCTTGGGGCCCAGCAGCGCATAGAGCACGGGCAGCAGCACCAGGGCCACCAGGGGCAGCACCACCATGCCGCCCACGATCACGGAGGCGAAGGGCTTTTGCGTCTCGCTGCCCACGCCCGTGGACAGCGCCATGGGCAGCAGGCCCAGCAACGCCAGCAGCGCCACGAGCACGATGGAGCGCATGCGTTCTGCAGCGCCCTCGACCAGGGCCTGCATCATGGGCATGCCCTGCCGTCGCAATTCCTCCACGGCCGAGATCACCAGCAGGCCGGCCAGCGCCACCTGTCCCAGCAGCGCGATGAAGCCGATGGCCGCGCTGATGGACAGCTCGATGCCCGCAAAGTGCAGGGCCGCGATGCCGCCCACCATGGTGAAGGGCGCGCACAGCAAGATGATGCCGGCGCTGCGCGCCTGGCCCAGCGCGCCGAACAGCAGGGCGTAGACGATGATCAGCGACAGCGGCACCACGATCTTCAGGCGTGCGGCCGCGCGCTGCTGGTTCTCCCACTCGCCGCCCCAGACGGCCTGGTAGCCCTCGGGGATCTTCACGTTCTTCTTGAACGTGGCCAGCGTGTCCTTGACCACGGAGCCGATGTCGCGGCCTTCCACGTTGAACTTGAGCGCCATGTAGCGCGCATTGCCTTCGCGGAAGATGGAGGAGTTGCCGATCTTGATGGCCACCTGGCCCACCGAATGCAGCGGCACCGAGCCTCCGTTGGGCAGGGGGATGGCGATGTTGCGGATGCGCTCCTCGTCCATGCGGTCCACATAGGGCAGGCGCACGCGCACGGGCACGGGGTACTCGCCCTCCCAGAGCGTGGTGGAGATGTTGCCGGCCAGCGCCGCCTCCAGCGTCTTTTGCGCGGTCTCCATGGCAATGCCCTGGCGCGCCAGCGACTGGCGGTCGAACTCCACGTGGACCTGGGGTGCAGGCGCATCGCGGTACAGGCCCAGGTCGACCACGCCATCGATGTCCTTCACCAGGTCCACGGTCTGCTGCAGGATGGAGCGCAGCTGCGGAATGTCGGGGCCGAAGACCTTGAGCACCACCTGGCCGCGCGCGCCGGACGTCGATTCCTCGACGCTGTCGCGGATGGGCTGGGCGAAGTTGAACGACACGCCCGGAATCTCGCTCAGCGTGGCGCGCATCTGCTCGATGAGCTGGGGCTTGGTCAGGCCCTTGCGCCACTCGCCGTGGCCCTTCAGGCGAACCAGCACCTTGGCCAGGTTCAGCGTCTCGTTGTCGGTGCCGGACTCGGGCCGGCCCTGCTCGGTGGTGACGGTGATCACCTCGGGGAAGGTCTTCAGGCGCAGGCGCACGTCGCGCAGCACTTCCTGGCCCTTTTCCAGCGAGATCGATGCCGGCATCTGCACCAGCACGTAGGCATCGCCTTCATCGAGCTCGGGCAGGAATTCCGTGCCCAGCCAGGCGGCCGACAGGCCGGCCGCCACCAGGATGGCCAGCGAGGCGACGACGATCATGGCGCGGCGGCGGCCTGCGTCCAGCACCTTGGCAATCCAGTGCTGGTAGCCGTGGTGAGCGCGGTCGAAGATCTTGGGCTCTTCCACCATCACGTGCTGGGGCTTGAGGAACAGCGCGCACAGTGCCGGCACCAGGCCCATGGCGAAGACCAGGGCGCCCAGCAGCGCGAAGCTGTAGGTCATGGCCAGCGGACGGAAGATGCGGCCCTCGATGCTTTCGAGCGAGAACACGGGGATCAGCGCCGCGATCACGATGGCCATGGCGAACAGCGTGGGCTTGGCCACGGCCACGGCCGAGTCGATGATGATGTGGCGCATGTCCGCCTGCGTCTGCGGCTTGCGCAGGCGGGCGTTGCGGATGATGTTCTCGGCCAGCACCACGGCACCGTCCACCATGATGCCGAAGTCGATGGCGCCCATGGAGATCAGGTTGGCCGGCATGCCCAGCAGGTGCAGGCCGATGAAGGCCACCAGCAGCGACAGCGGGATCACCGTGGCCACGATCAGCGAGCCGCGCAGGCTGCGCAGGAACAGCCACAGCACGCCCACGATCAGCGTGGCGCCGAACAGCAGGTTGTGCTGCACCGTGCCCAGCGTGTGGCCGACCAGGTCGGAGCGGTCGTAGTTGGTCTCCATGTGCATGCCCTCGGGCAGGCCGCCGTCATTGAGCGCGGCCACCTTGGCATGGATCTGGTCCAGCACCACCGAGGGGTTCTCGCCGCGCTTGAGCAGCACGATGCCCTGGACCACGTCGTCGGCATCGTCCATGCCCACCGAGCCCTGGCGCGGCGTGTGCGACTGCACCACGCGCGCCACGTCGCCGATGGTCACGGGCGCGCTGCCGCGCATGGCCACGACCACGCCCTGGATCTCCTGCGGCGTGCGCAGCAGGCCGATGCCGCGGATGATCAGCGACTGCTCGCCCCGGCGCATCAGGCCGCCGCCCACGTTGCGGTTGGACTTGGACAGGGCATCGCTCACGTCTTCCAGCGACAGGCCCAGCGCATACAGCTTCTCGGGATCCACCTCGACGTGGTACTCCTTGACGAAGCCGCCGATGCTGACCACGTCGGCCACGCCCTGCACCTGCTTGAGGGTGCGCACCACGCGCCATTCCTGCTCGGTGCGCAGCTGCGCCAGCGTGTGGCGGTCGCTCTTCAGGCGGTAGTAGAAGATCTTGCCCAGCGGCGTGTAGTCGGGCGCCATCTCGGGCGTGACGCCATCGGGCAGATTGGCCTGGGGCAGGCGCTGCGACACCTCGGCGCGCGCATGGAAGCTGTCGGCATCGTCATTGAAGACGAGGTTGATCATGGCCAGACCGAAGTAGCTCTCCGAGCGCAGCGACACCAGGCCCGGCGTGCCATTGAGCTCGCGCTCCAGCGGCTGGGTGATCTGGCGCTCCACCTCCTCGGGGGCCAGGCCCGGCGCCTGGGCAATCACGCCGACCTGCACATTGGTCACATCGGGATAGGCCTCGATGGCCGTGTGCAGGTATGAGTACACGCCATAGATGGCGATGATCAGGGTGGCACACAAGGCGACGAGCCGCCGGTGCACCACAAACGCTATCAGGGAACGCAGCATTGATGAGTCTCCTGGCCGCGATCAGAGCAGCTGGCTGGCTGCGCCGTCGAGCAGCAGGCCACCGCGCACGACGATCTTTTCACCCGACTTCAGGCCCGACACCACGGGCACCATGCCGCGCGAGGGCCGGCCCAGCACCACGGTGCGGGCCTCGAACTGCTGCTCGCCGGTCTGCACGAAGACGATGCTGCGGCTTTCATCCTTGATGAGCACGGCCGTCACGGGGATCAGCATCTCGTGCTCGTTGGAGACCTGCAGGCCCACGCGCGCCTGCATGCCGGAACGCAGCACGGGGTTTTGCGCATCGAGCTGCACGATGACGGAGGCGCGGCGCGACTCCTTGTCCAGCGTGGCGCCCAGGTGGCGCACCGTGCCGGTCAGGGGCTTGGGCAACTGCGGCACATCGACCTGCACGGCACTGCCCAGGCGGATGCCGGGCAGATCGCTTTCAAAGACATCGGCCACCACGTTCATGGCGGCGGGATCGCCGATCAGGAACAGCTCGCCGCTGGGCTCGACCGAGGCGCCGACCACGGCCTTGCGCTCGGCCACCACGCCGGCGCGCGGCGCACGCAGCACCAGCCGGTCGCCGCCACCTTGCCCCAGCAGCGCCGACGTGCCCTGGGCACGTGCCAGCTCCTGGGCCGACTCGCGCAGCTTGGCCTGGGCCGCACGCAGATCCACTTCCACGCCCACGCCCTTGTCCACCATGGTCTGCTGGCGCCGCACTTCCACGGTTGCCACGTCATGCGCGCTGCGGGCAGCTTCCACCTCGTAGCGCACGCGCAGCGCCTCGGGGCTGACCAGGGTGGCCAGCTCGTCGCCGGCCTTGACGATGTCACCCACGTGGGCACGCACCGACACCACGCGCGCGGCCAGCGGCACCGAGACGGTGGCCACGCGGTCCTCGGCAAAGGCCACGCGTGCGGGCGCCCAGGCCATTTGCGTGCCCTGCGGATCGGCCACCACGGCGATGTCCAGCATCTTCAGCGACTCGGGCTTGACCCGCACCACGCCGGCCGGCGCGGGCGCCTGCACGGCAGGTTCGTTCTGTGCCGATGCCTTGGATGCATCGCAGCCCGCCACAAGGCAGGCCACGGCGATGACAGCGCATGCCGATGCCGCCGGAAACCGGGCTGCCTTGGGCAGGCCCGCAAATGTCTTGATCATTCTTGCCCCTTCAATCCATGCCTGGAGCGCAGGGACTGCAGCGAGCCGACCCTTGTCTCCTGAGATGAAACAGATGCTAGAAAACGCATCTTCCTGCGTGCGTGAAGCCTTCATTACCGTTTGGTAAGACATTCGCGTACCTGGGCCGGCGCCCGGGGCCGATCCCTGGCAGGGATCGCCTGCGCTTTTTCGAGATCCAGCGCGATCCGCTGTGCCGCCGCTGACCTGCCGCCTGGCGATGGACCAAGGCCAGGCCACGGCGGCCACAGACCTGTGGATATCCCGGGGAAAAGCACCATCCGCAAAGCCAAAGATCTGCACAGGCCCTGTTTTCCACAGTGGTGACAACTTCCACCATCTTCTGGAAATCACGGGGAACCTGAATCCATGAAAAACCCTTTGCAAATCAACGGTGAATGGCGACAATCACCCAATCAATCCACAAGCATGCCAACAACATGCACACAGGATTGATCACAGGCCGAACGCCCTGGCCGCTGTGGGCAAGACTGTGGATACGGCCACGCGCATGGCCATCAACGGCCATGGGAACAATCCAGGAACAGCCGGTGGACAGATGTCCATCCCGGTGACCGATACCCACCTGTGCACACATGCGATTGGCGGGTTCAGTGATCCATATGACGGGCAGCTTGTAGGCTGTACGGCATACGAAAAACGCGCTTTGTGCGCTGTATTTCATAAGATTTCGCATCTTATTTAATACATATCACTGTACGAATCTTTATAAACAGATGGACCAAGATGATCCATTTGGTCAAAACACGCCGAAATGCATGAAAAAAAATGGGCTGATCAGGCCCTGAAATCCTTTGATGACGTGGTCGGGGCCATCCCAGGGTTCCGAAATCGTGAGGGGCAGCGAAAAATGGCGGCCCAGATCGCGCAGACCTTCAGCCAGGCCCAGCTGGGAAAAATCGATGAGGGCGCACCGGAGCCCACCCGGTCCATTGCCGTGGTGCAGGCCGGAACAGGGGTGGGCAAATCGCTGGCGTACAGCATTCCCGCCATTTCGATGGCGCTGTCGCGCGGCACCCGGGTGCTGATTTCCACGGCCACCGTCGCCCTGCAGGAACAGCTGGTGAACAAGGATCTGCCCGCGCTGGCCCAGCAGCTGGAGCAGCCCTTCAAATTCGCGCTGGCCAAGGGGCGGGGCCGCTTTGTCTGCAAGCTCAAGCTGGAGCGGCTGGCCAGCACCGGCGAGGCCCAGGACGAGGATCTGGACGATCTGTTCGCCGAAGAAAAGGCGCAGGCCCAAAGCCGCGTGGCACGCCCGGCCCAGGAGCTGGAGGCGCGCATGCAGTTCTACAAAAGCATGGCCAACGCGCTGGCGTCCCAGGCCTGGGACGGCGACCGCGACTCTCTGGAGACCCCGCCCGAGGCCGAGGCCTGGAGCCCCGTGGCGGCCGAATCCTCGTCCTGCACTGGCAAGCACTGCCCGGCCTTCAGCAACTGCGTCTATTACGAGCGCCGCAAGGACCTGGTGGCCGCCCAGGTCATCGTGGCCAACCACGATCTGCTGCTGTCCTCCCTGGGCGCGCGGCTGCTGCCCGAGCTGGACAACTGCCTGCTGGTGCTGGACGAAGCCCACCATCTGCCCGCCACGGCGCTGGGCCAATTCGCTGGCGAGATGGACCTGAGCCGCCTGGGCTGGATAGACAAGCTGACCAGCCGCGCCCTGCGCGTGAATACCCTGGTCGAAGTGGAGGAACTGGCCGACCTGCCCAGCCATGCCAGCCAGCTGCGCCAGCAGCTGCAGGAACTGGCGCGCCTGGTGATGGAGCTGTACGGCGATACGCTCAAGTCACAAAAGGACAGCTGGGGGCCGGCGCGGGTGCGCGCACCGCGCGGCATGCTGCCCGAGCCCCTGCTGGAGCCTCTGGGCAAGGCGGCCCACCATGCCAACAGCTTTCTGGATGCACTGCGCGCCATCTCCAAGGCACTGCGCGCCGCCATCAAGGACAATCCAGAGGAAGCACGCAGGCTATCTACAGCTTATGCACAGGTTGGAGCACTGGCTCCCCGCCTGGAATCCGTCTATGACACGGCCCAGCTGCTGATGCAGCAGCCAGCGCAGGATGACGACAGTAGCCGCGTTCCCAATGCCAAATGGTTCACGTTGGAGACAGATGGCGAGTACATCGTGGTCAAGGCCCATGCCAGCCCCATCCTGCCCGGTGCCACGCTGCGCCACCACCTGTGGTCCCAGGTGCGCGGTGCCGTGCTCACGTCGGCCACCCTGACCAGCTGTGGACAATTCGACTTCTTTTTGCGCGAGGCCGGCCTGCACGACGATGCGGCCGTGACCACGCTGGAAGTGCCCAGCCCCTTCGACTACGCGCGCCAGGGCACCCTGGTGGCGCGCGAGACCGTGGCCGACCCCAAGGAGGCCGCCCGCTTCACCCAGGAGATGGTGGACGCGCTGCTGGGCGACCTGTCCCACGTGCAGGCCGGCGCCCTGGTGCTGTTCACCTCGCGCGAGCAGATGCGCCTAGCGGTCGATGCGCTGTCCACCGCCATGCGCTCGCAGGTGCTGGTGCAGACGGCCATGCCCCGCGCCCTGCTGCTGGCCCGCCACCGCGATGCCGTGGAGATGGGCGAGCCGTCCATCATCTTCGGCATGCAGTCCTTCGGCGAGGGCCTGGACCTGCCGGGCGCGCTGTGCGAGTCCCTGTTCATCACCAAGCTGCCCTTTGCCCCGCCCGATGACCCCGTGGGCGAGGCCCGGGCCGAATGGCTGCGCAGCAGCGGCCGCAACCCCTTCAATGAGCTGGTGGTGCCGGCCACGGCGATCCGCCTGGCCCAGTGGGTGGGCCGCGCCATACGCACCGAGGAAGACCAGGCCCATGTGTATTGCTATGACCGGCGCCTGGTGAACACCAGCTATGGCCAGCAGCTGCTCAAAGGCCTGCCGCCCTTTGCCTTGCAGCGCCGCCCGGCACGCTGAGCCGGCCCCTGTGGAAAGCATGCGAAAAACAGGCAGCGCCCTGTCGCCACTGCATTCCTTTGCATACGCAAGTCATTGATCACGGCTGATTTTTTCAGTCCGCGAGCTTGCCGATTGCCCACAGGCTACTTGCACACAGCCTGTGGGCAACCGTATTTCCCGGCTGCCGCATCTCCCTGCATGCCTGTGTAGCACGGTCCCGGATCCCGCTGGATACAGCTGGATCTCGCAGACCGTGCCTGCTCCCCGAGCCGGCCGTACCCGCCAACAGACCCCGCCAACAGGCCTGCAGAACGCCCAGGACGCGCCTGCGCGTGCAA
This sequence comes from Delftia sp. UME58, assembly GCF_014170385.1. NCBI lineage: Bacteria > Pseudomonadati > Pseudomonadota > Betaproteobacteria > Burkholderiales > Comamonadaceae > Delftia > Delftia sp. UME58. The sequence goes on along the minus strand of NZ_LZZV01000021.1, from coordinate 26,152 downwards.
CCCAGGGCCTGACAGCTGCCAAGCCCCCACGGTCCTCTGCAAGCCGCTGAAGCGCTCGGGCTGATTCACGTCCTCTTGCCCTGGTGCGCCAGCAGCCATCACTTTTCGTGATTGCTCTTGCCTGGACTGGATCGGCTGCTCCTGATCTGGATGCGCCGTCCTCTTGCAGGCCGGCAACAAGGGGTTGAATTTTTTTGAATGACCACCCACTGCCTCTGGCGCAACCGCTTGCGTCCGCCTGGCAGGCCGCGTTTTCCTGAAATCTTCCACGTCCAGTGCACAGCCCGTTGTGGAAAAAGGCCGTTCCACAGCGTTTCTGCGAGGCCGCGAGGAAGTCTTGTCTTCGTGCGTCTTCGTGCATACGGCCATGGCGCGCGAACCGATCCGGAATTTTTTTTGAAAACAGGCGCGCCAATTTCGCTGGAGCAGTCCCTCGTCTGGACATGCCCAAGCTCCAGACAACCTGGCTCGCCTGTTTTTTTTGAAAAGCCGTTCGGCCTTCGCTTCCCGCGTGACTTCGCCTTCGGTTGTCCTTTGATCTTCTTATAAAGAATAGTCGTAGTAGTAGAGGCATGGCATCTCTGTGGATAACTCACTATTCCTCAAAAAAAACAATGTCTTGCCCGATTGAAAAACATGTGATCAAAGCCCTGTTCCCGGTGTCTCCCGAACGGGGATAGTTTGCCTGTCTCGATCTTTTCTGTGGATAACTGTTGATTTGGTCTTCATCTATCCACAGTTTTGTGCGAGGTGCATTTTTTCCGTTATTGCACTTCAAGTTATTGATCTATAAGGATTTTTCAGTTTATCCATGTGAAAAGAAGGCTTGCCAGACATGGATGAGCACATGGTCTGGCAGTGCTGTGACCTGTTGACAGGCCGTTTTTCCTGACGGACCGGCTGCCTTTTTTTATCCAGAACGGTCTTGCCGCTGTGAAAAACCGTCCTTGGCTGTTATTCCTATCTCTCTTATTTTTTAATTAGTAGTAGTAGTAAGTGAAGTGCTTAATTGTTGATAACTGAATTTGTCTTATAAAAATCAACAACTTAAGACACTTCAAACCCTGTGGTGGATGCTGCGTCGCTGCTGCACCCGTTTTGGGCACAACTTTCCATGGCGCATCCTCCTTGTGGATAAACAGGGATTTACGAGATTTTTATGCCCAGGTTTTTCCACAGGGCGGCTGCGGACAAAAAAAGACCACCTCGAAGGTGGTCTTGCCGGGATCCGCAACCGTGATCAGAAATGGTGGGCGTAGCGCAGCTGCAGGAAGTTTTCGCCGGGATTGGGTTTCTTGATGCCTGCGTTGGAATGGTGCTCCAGCCGCAGCACCAGCTCATGCTGGCCCTGGCTGCCAAACAGGTAGCCCACGCCGATATGGGTGGCGAAGTTGTAGCGCGTGGGGAATTCCTTCTCGTCCGTGACGTAGCGACGGTTCAGCGCCCAGCTCAGGCCCACGCCGGTTTCTGCAAACCACGGCGACTGCCCGTTGCTGGCGCGCCAGCGCACGGTGGGATTCACGCCGATGACCCAGGTGCCGCGATCGCGCCCCTCCAGCGGTGCCGACCAGCGGGCGCCCCAGACATCCCAGTAGCCGCTGAGCTGGCCGCCCCACAGCGCATGGCGCCAGTTGCGCCAGGGCACGGTGACGCCCACGGTCCAGCTGTCGGCACTGTGCTCGGCCGCGCCGTATTGCAGGTACATGGACGGGGAGGATTCCGGCGTGGACTGCGCCTGCGCCGCCAGGGGCAGGACGGCCGCTGCACCGGCCAGCAGCACGGCGGCAAAACTTCCGGGTCGTCCTGGTCGTTCTGGTCGTTCTGGTCGTCCTGATCGTTCTGGTGGATGTTTGTGCGCCGTTGCGTGGTTCTGGCGGCTGGATGGCGTCGTTTGAGTGTTTTTGGGGGCCATGATCTTCTCCGATGCAGCACACATTTCTGTGCCTGTTCCACTCTAGGCAGTCCGGGGAAATTCGGGGAGTCAGCAAAAAAGCCCTTGCGCTGTCGGTCGCCTGACAAGGCGTCCGTGCAAGGGCTGGCGCAAGCAATCCGGCTGCCCGCTGGGGGCGGGCAGGCCAGGTGGCTGCTTACTGGGCGGGTGCCGGGGCAGGGCGGGCCTGGCCGCTCTTGTGGTCATGGCGCGGGCCGTGGTCCATGCCGTGGTGGCCGGGGTGGCCCTTGTGCAGCGTGGCGGCATCGAAGGTCTTTTGCTGGCTGGCGTCCAGCTGGGCGTAGAAGGCCTTGGTGGCCTCGCCGCGGCGGTCGGCGTCGGCTGCGCGCTGGGCGCGCATTTCACGCATCTTGTCGATGCGCTGGGGCGTGGTCAGCTTGGCGAAGTCCTCGCGCTCCATGCGCTGGGGACGCTCGCCGGGCTTGAAGGTGGCCGCATAGGTGTTCCATGCGGTTTCCTGGGCCGGCGTGAGCTTGAGGTCGGCCTTGAGCTTGGCGATGCGCTGCTGCATGTGCTCCATGCGGTCGCCGTGCTTGTGCATGGAGCGATCTGGCTTGGGCGCTGTGGTGGTAGCGGCGGCGGCGGCGGGGGCTGCCGGCGCGGCGGTCTGGGCGTACGAGGGCAGGGCGAACGATGCCAGCAAGGCGGTGGCAGCGGCGGCGCTGGCGAGGGTGCGGCGGAAGGTGGTGGTCATTCCAAAATCCTTTCTGGAGAGGTGACTGAAGGCCGCCGTCAAGGCACTTGGCGAGCCCTGTGCAGCGGATGATTGAAGTGTGGTCGTTCGATGTATCGGGGCAGTGAGGTTTTGCGCACGGCTTGTAAAGAATTGACAAGCTTGTGCAGCGCCGTCCGGTGCCAGGCATGCACAATGACCGGGCGGGGCGCCAAGGCATGGCGCCCCTGCTGTTTTTTTCAGTTTTCTCCCTCTGGATGGAGGCGGCGCAGCCCGGTGTTGCACACCGCTTGCTGCGGCGCAGCCGCAGTCCGTCCGAGCAAAGGTTCGCTATGTTCAAAAACATGATCGTCTATCGCATTGCCGAGAGCTGGCAGGGCGATTTGCAGCAGCTTGAAGAAGCCCTGGGCAAGAGCCCGTTTGCCGAGTGCGGCGCCACGCAGGAGCGCAGCGCCGGCTGGGTGCCGCCGCGCGGCGAGCCCCATGGCCCGCTGGCCGAGTCCGTGGCCAACCAGTGGGTGATGCGCTTCATGACCGAGGCCAAGATGCTGCCGGCCAGCGTGCTCAACCGCCGCGTCAACGAAAAGGCTGCCCACATCGAGGCCACCGAAGGCCGCAAGCCCGGCAAGAAGGAAAAGAAGGATCTCAAGGACGAGGCCAAGCTGGACCTGCTGCCCATGGCCTTCACCAAGCAGGGCGCCATGTGGGTCTGGCTGGACCCGCAGGCCCGCACCCTGGTGCTGGACACGGGCAGCCAGGCGCGCGCCGACGAGGTGGTCAGCTCGCTGGTGGAGGGCCTGACGGGCTTTGCGCTGGCCCTGGTCGATACGCAGACCAGCGCCCAGGCCGCCATGGCGCACTGGCTGACCACGCAGGAAAGCCCGGCCGGCTTCTCGATTGACCGTGAATGCGAGCTCAAGGCCGCCGACGAATCCAAGGCCGTGGTGCGCTATGCGCGCCATCCGCTGGACATCGACGAGGTGCGCCAGCATATCGAGCACGGCAAGCTGCCCACGCGCCTGGCGCTGACCTGGGATGACCGCGTGAGCTTCGTGCTGACCGAGGGTCTGCAGATCCGCAAGATCGCGCTGCTCGATGCCGCGATGGAAGGCCAGTCGCAGGACGACGGCGGCTTCGATGCCGATGTGGCGATTGCCACGGGCGAGCTGTCCAGGCTCATCCCCGATCTGATCGAGGCGCTGGGTGGGGAAGGGCGCACGGGCCTGGGACAGGAACTGCCGGCATCGCTGCAGACACCCGCTGCCCAGACTCCCGCAGCGACACCGCGTGCAGCGGCATCGGGCCGTGGTGCGCTGACGGGGCCGGCCCTGGCACCCGTGGACACGGCGCCTGAAGAAGCGCCGTTCTAGGCCGGCAGGCGGCTGCGGTGGCGATGTTTCATGTGAAACATCGCCACGCCCAGACGGCGCTCAGACTCTTTCAAAGATGGCCGAGATCCCTTGGCCGCCACCGATGCACATGGTCACCAGCGCATAGCGGCCGCCCGTGCGCTGCAGCTCGGCGATGGCCTTGGTGGTGATGATGGCGCCCGTGGCGCCGACGGGGTGGCCCAGCGAGATGCCCGAGCCGTTGGGGTTGACCTTGGCCGGGTCCATGCCCAGCTGCTGGATCACGGCGCAGGCCTGGGCCGCGAAGGCCTCGTTGGCCTCGATCACGTCCATGTCTGCAATCTTCAGGCCCGTGCGCTGCAGCACCTTCTGCGTGGCCGGCACGGGGCCTATGCCCATGTAGGCGGGGTCCACGCCGGCATGGGCGTAGCCCACCAGGCGCGCCAGCGGCTTCAGTCCCAGGGCCGCCACGCGATCGCCTGCGGCCAGGGCCACGGCGGCGGCGCCGTCGTTGATGCCCGAGGCATTGCCGGCCGTCACGCTGCCGCCGTCCTTGCGGAACGCGGGCTTCATGGTGGACAGCAATTCGATGGTGGTGCTGGCGCGCACATGCTCGTCGGTGTCGAAGACCACGACGCCCTTGCGCGTGGCGATCTCCACGGCAACGATCTGCTCCTTGAAGTGGCCGGCCGCAATGGCAGCGGCCGCGCGCTGGTGGCTGGCTGCCGCCAGTTCATCCTGCATTTCGCGGCTGATGTGGTAGCGCTCGGCCACGTTTTCGGCCGTGATGCCCATGTGCATCTTCTGCCAGGGGTCGTGCAGGATGCCCAGCATGTAGTCGATGCTCTTGGCGTCGCCCATGCGCGCGCCCCAGCGGGCGGCCTGGTCGAAGTAGGGCCCGCGGCTCATGGACTCGCTGCCGCCGCCGATGGCCACGTCGCAGTCGCCCAGCGCAATGGCCTGGGCGGCAGAGACGATGGCCTGCAGGCCGGAGCCGCACAGCCGGTTGACGTTGAAGGCCGGTGTCTCGATGGGGCAGCCCGCATCGATGGCGGCCACGCGCGAGAGGTAGGCGTCCTTGGTATCGGTGGGGATGACATTGCCCATGACCACGTGGCCGACGGCGTCGGGCGCCAGGCCTGCGCGCTCGATGGCCGCCTTGACGGCCGTGGTGGCCAGCTGGGTGTTGGGTACGTCCTTGAGGCTGCCGCCGAAGGTGCCGATGGCGGTGCGCGCAGTGCCGACGACGAAGACGTCGCGTAGGGTCATGGTGAAGCTCCTCGAAGCGATGAACACGGGGATGGAGTGCATTGTGCCGGGCAGGCGGCAGGCAGCGCAGCCGCCTCGGCGTCAGTTCCGGGCGGGAGGTCAACGTCCCTCGAATTGCGGCGCCTGCTTGGCGTGGAACGCCGCAATGCCGCGCGGCAGGTCGGCCGTGCGCGCACAGGCATCGAAGGCGCAGGCCTCGGCGGCCAGCTGGTCGCGCAGGCTGCGGTCCAGGCCGGCGCGCATGAGGCGGCGCATATGGCCCAGCGCCACCGTGGGGCCGGCGGCCAGGCGCTGGGCCAGCTGCTGCACGGCGGCGTCGAGTTCGGCGGGCGGCAGGACGCGGTTGACGAGGCTCAGGCGCTGCGCTTGGGCGCAGTCCAGGGTCTCGCCCAGCATGGCGATCTCCAGCGCGTTGCGCAGGCCCACGATGCGCGGCAGCGCCCAGGAGGCTCCCACGTCGCAGCTGGCGCCCAGGTTGATGTAGGCCAGGTTGAAGCGCGTGCCCTCGGCCGCGTAGACGAAGTCGGCCTGCAGCATCAGCGACAGGCCCGCACCTGCCGCCGCGCCATGCACCTTGGCGATGACGGGCGCATCGAGCTGGCCCAGCAGCGCCACGGCCTCGTTGAGCGGCGCCAGCAGCTCGGCCGCGCCGCGCACGGGGTCGGCGGCCAGCGTGTCCAGGTCGCCGCCCGCCATGAAGGCGCGGCCTGCGCCTTCCAGCACCACGCAGCGCAGCGCGCGGTCCTGGGCCAGGGCGCGCACGGCATCGCGCAGTGCCAGTGCCATGGGCACGTCGATGGCGTTGAGGGCGGCGGGGCGGTGGAAGGTCAGCGTGGCGATGGCGCCTTCGCGCTGCAGCCGCAGCGGGGTGTCTTGCGTGTCGGTCATGGGAGCGGGTCAGTGGTACAGGGCGTCGATTTCGGCGGCGTAGGTCTTGTAGATGGACGAGCGTCGCACCTTCATCGTGGCCGTGACTTCGCCATCGTCGTGGTCCAGCTCCTTGGTCAGCAGATGGAAGCGCCGCACATGCGAGACCTGGGCCAGGCGCGCATTGCCCTGCGCGATCTCGGCATCGATCAGCGCGCGCACCTCGGCCATCTCGGCCAGGGAGCGGAAATGCGTGAAGGGGATGCGCCGTGCCTGGGCCCATTGGCCCACGGTCTCGTAGTCGATCTGCACCAGCGCGCCCACGAACTTGCGGCCCTCGGCGACGACGATGCACTCCTTGATGAAGGGGCTGGCCTTCATGGTGTTCTCGATCTCCGAGGGCGTGAGGTTTTTGCCGCCGGCGGTGATCATGATGTCCTTGAGGCGGTCCACGATGCGCAGCTGGCCGTCCTGCACGCGCACCACGTCGCCCGTGTGCAGCCAGCCGTCCTGCAGGCTTTGCGCCGTGGCCTCGGGGTTCTTGTAGTAGCCCGCGAAGACCATGTCGCCCTTGATCTGCAGTTCGCCGCTGTCGTCACCCTCGTGGCCCGCGCTGCTGCCGAGGCTGGCAATGCGCCATTGCACGCCTTCGGTGGCCACGCCCACGCTGCCCACGGACACGTCGTCCAGCCGGTGGCCCGTGACCATGCCCGTGGATTCGGTCAGCCCGTAGACCTCGATCAGCGGCACGCCCAGCGTGCGGAAAAAGCGCACCACGTCGGGTGGTATGGGCGCGGCGCCGGTGAGCGCCACGCGCGCCTCGCGCAGGCCGATGAAGTTCTGCAGCGCGCGCAGCACGCTCCAGTAGCTGGCCGCCCAGGCCAGGCGCTCGGCCAGGCTCCACTGCCTGCGGGGCTTTTCGGCCAGCGGCGCGCAGGCCGCCATGGCGCGCCGGTAGAGCGCGCGGCGCAGCGGCCCGGTCTCCTGCATCTTGATGCTGATGGCCGCGTGCAGCTTTTCCCAGATGCGCGGCACGCCCAGGAACATGTTGGGCGCGACTTCGCGCAGGTCTTCCTGCACCGTGCGGATGGACTCGCCGAAGTGCACCTGCGAGCCCAGGTAGACCGGCACGAAGCTGGTCAGCATCTGCTCGGCCACGTGGCACAGCGGCAGGTAGGACAGGTGGCGCGTGCCGCCGTCCAGCCCCAGCCGCTCGGCAATGCCGGGCACCACGCCGCGGATGTTGCGGTAGGTGATCATGGCGCCCTTGGGCTTGCCGGTGGAGCCCGAGGTGTAGATCATCAGCCCCACGTCATCCAGCGTCTGGCGTGCCAGCGCCTGTTCGATGAGGGCGCGGCCGGCGGCCTGGGCAGCCTGGGCGCCCAGGCGCTCGACCTCGTCGAAGGTGGCGATCAGGGCGCGGACCTCCGGCGCGAAGCTGCGCAGGCCCTTGGTCTCCATGACGATGATCTTCTTCAGGCGCGGCAGCTGGGGCAGGGCGGCCAGCAGCTTGTCGGTCTGCTCCTGGTCCTCGCAGACCATGATGTCCACATCGGCATGGCCCGCCACATAGGCGACCTCGGGCGTGGGGCTGGTGGGGTACACGCCCACGGTGATGGCGCCGATCAGGCCTGCGCCCATCTGGGCCAGCACCCACTCGATGCGGTTCTCGGAGATCACGCCCATGTGGCCGCCTGGCGGCAGGCCCAGCTGCGCCAGGCCCAGCCCGAAGTGGCTGGCACGCTCGTGGTAGCGCGCCCAGCTGGTGGGCTTCCAGATGCCGAAGTCCTTTTGCCGTATGGCCACGCGCTGGGCATCGCTGCGCGCGCGTTCGGCCAGCATCTGGGGTAGGGTGAGTTCGGGAAGGGCTTGCATGTGCGTTCCCAGGCTAGGACAACCAGCGCTTGCGGCGCTTGTAGTGCTTCAGGTCGCGAAAACTTTTTGCCTCGCCGCCACCGCCCATGCCCAGGTAGAACTCGCGCACGTCGGCGTCCTGGGCCAGGTGTTCGGCCGGCCCGTCGATGACGATCTTGCCGTTCTCCATGATGTAGCCGCTGTGCGCCACGGCCAGGGCCACGGTGGCGTTCTGCTCGACCAGCAGCATGGAGGTGCCGCGCTCGGCATTGATGCGCGCGATGATGGTGAAGATGTCCTCCACCAGCTTCGGCGCCAGGCCCAGCGAGGGCTCGTCCAGCAGCATGAGCTGGGGCTCGGCGATCAGCGCGCGGCCAATGGCCAGCATCTGCTGCTCGCCGCCCGACAGGTAGCCGGCCAGGCCTTTGCGTCGCTCATGCAGGCGCGGGAAGTAGCTGTAGACCAGGTCGAAGTCGGGCTTGACTTGATTGCGGCCCGTGAGCGCGTAGGTGGCGGCCACGAGGTTTTCCTCCACCGTGAGGTCCTCGAACACGCGCCGGCCCTCCATCACATGCGACAGCCCCAGGCGCACCAGTTGCTGGGGCGCGTACTGCGCGGTGGACTGGCCGTTGTAGCGCACGCTGCCGCTGGCCAGCAGGCCGTCCTCCAGCGCCAGCAGCCCCGAGACGGCCTTGAGCGTGGTGCTCTTGCCCGCGCCGTTGCTGCCCAGCAGGGCCACGATCTGGCCGCGCGGCACGGCCAGCGACAGGCCCCGCAGGGCCTGCACGACCTTGTTGTAGATGACCTCGATGTTGTTGATTTCGAGGACGCTTGCAGTCTCTGCGTTGGTTGGGGTTGCCTTCAAAATTTCACTGCGCATGTGGAGCCCGCGACGTTGGTTATGGCGTGCATCAGGCGCGGGGCACCAAGCAAGGGCCGCCCCGCCGCGAGGGTGCCGTCCCCCTTCCCGCAACGCGAAGCGGTGCGAGAGAAGGGGGAAGCGGCGAAGCAGCTCAGGGGGATGCGTTTCATCAAAGCGCTATCCAGTCGGACGCTGGGAGCATCTTCTGCGCCTTCATGTCCGCCTTGTAGACGCGGCCCACGGGAATCGAATTGCCCTTGATGGTGATGGGCACGCCGATCAGTCCGCCCGTGTCGAAGTCCTTGATGGAATTGAGCGCGGCCTTGAGGTTGGGGCCGGTGAGCGGCTTGCCCGCGTCCAGGCAGCGCCTGGCCGATTCCACGAACAGCATGGCCGCCAGGAAGCCCTGGATATAGGCCGTGCTCTGGTACTCGGGGCGCAGCGCGCGGATCTTGTCCAGCATGGGCGCCTTGGCCGAGGTGTCGTAGTAGTAGCGGTAGGGCATGACGCCCATGAAGCCGTCGCCGGCCTCGCCCATCTTCATGACGGTGGAGCTGTCCATGGTCCAGAAGGTGCCCATCCATTGGCTGGTCATGCCCATCTGCTTGCCCTGCTGGATGAACTCGGGAATGGGCGCGAGGATGTAGCCGTGGAAGATGGTGTAGTCGGGCGCGGCGCGGCGCAGCTTGATGACTTCGGTGGACACGTCCACGCTGCCGGGCGGCGTCATCAGCCTGGCCACCACGTTCAGGCCCAGCTTCTTGGCGGCCGCCTCGCTGGCCTCGATGGGGTCGCGGCCGAATTCGGAGTCGGAGTAGACGAAGGCCACCTTGGCGCCCGGCTTTTCCTTGGCGATGTGCTTGAGCAGGATGCCGAACATCTCCGTGTAGTCGGGCCCCACGAGGAACTGGTTCGGGTACTTGGCCGGGTTGTTGAGCTCGGTGGCGAAGGAGGCGCCCGCCATGAGGATGGCGCCGTTGCGGTCCAGCTCCGGGTTGATGGTCTTGGAAAAGCCCGTGGAGTCGCCGTAGTAGAGGTTGACCTTGTTCTGGCTGGTGATCTTCTTGAACGCGGCCACCGAGACATCGACCTTGTAGCCCGTGTCCTCGGGCACGTAGCGGATCTTGCGGCCCTTGATGCCGCCTGCCTCGTTGACCATCTTCACGTAGTCGCCCATGCCGGCATTGATGCCCACGCCCGCGAAGGCGAACACGCCCGTCATGGGGATGGAGCCGCCGATCACGATGTCTTCGCCGCCAGCCTGGGCGCGGGCGGCCAGCGGTGCGGCCAGGCTGGCGCCTGCCGCCAGCAGCAGGCTGCGGCGGCGCGAGGAGGTCGGGTGTTGCTGCATTGCTTGTCTCCTTTTGCTTGTCGTGCGCGGCGCCGCCTCAATTGCGGAAGGGCCACAGGTGGAAGAAGCGACGCAGGCGCCGCCACATTTGTGCGAGCCCCTGCGGCTCGAAGACCAGAAAGACGATGATCAGCAGCCCGAACACCATGGTGCGCACGGGCGACAGGAAGACGGCCAGCTCGGAGCCGCCGGGCAGCAGGTCCACGATGAGCTTGAGCAGCTCCGGGACCATGGTCATGAAGACCGCGCCCAGGATGCCGCCCAGGATGGAGCCCATGCCGCCGACGATGATGGCCGCCAGAAAGAAGATGGACATCAAGAGGGGAAAGCTCTCGGGCGTGACCACGCGAAAGAAGTACGCCCACAGCCCGCCCGCCACGCCCGCGTAGAACGAGGACAGCCCGAACGACAGCAGCTTGTAGCGCAGCAGCGGTATGCCCAGCACCTCGGCCGAGATGTCGCGGTCGCGGATGGCGATGAAGGCGCGGCCTATGCGTGTGCGAAACAGGTTGGCCGCGCCCAGCAGCATCAGCAGCGTGACGGGCACGATCACCCAGTACAGCCGGAACGAGGTGTCCAGCGCCACGCCGAACACCGTGGCCGGCTGCAGCGTCAGGCCCGCCGTGCCGCCCGTGAGCTTGAGGTTGGCGAACAGGAAATGGGCGATGAACGAGGCCGCGATGGTGGCAATCGCCAGGTACAGGCCCTTGACGCGCAGCGAGGGCAGGCCCACCACGATGCCGCCCAGCATGGCCACGAAGCCGCCCGCCAGCAGGTTGAACAGCACGGGCGTGCCCCAGCGCGCCTGCAGTATGGCCACCGTATAGGCGCCCAGGCCCATGAAGGCGGCCTGGCCCAGGCTCACCAGGCCCGTGTAGCCGGTGAGGATGTTCAGCCCCGTGGCGCCGGCCACGTTGATGCTGACCAGGCAGGCCAGGTACAGCCAGTAGTCGCTGGCCATGAAGGGAAACAGCAGCAGCAGCGCGCCGGCCACGGCCAGCCAGGTGCGTTGCGTGCGGGAGTCGAACAGCGCCGCATCGGCGATGTAGCTTTCCTTGAGGGTGCCTATGCGCATGCTGCCGTCTTTCTGAAGCTGTCTAGAGCCGCTCGATCTCGTGCGTGCCGAACAGGCCGTAGGGCCTGAGCATCAGCACCACGACCAGCACGATGAAGGTGGCCAGCAGCTTGTACTCGCCGCCCAGGTAGGCGCCGGCCAGCGCCTCCACCAGGCCGATGAACAGCCCGCCGACCAGGGCGCCCAGCACGCTGTCCAGCCCGCCCACGATGACGACCACCAGCACCGACAGGCCGAACACGCCCATGCTCGACGAGATGCCGCCGATGGAGCCGACGATGATTCCCGAGACCGCCGCGATCATGGCCGACACCACCCAGGCCAGCGAGAACACGCGCGGCACATTGATGCCCACCGAATAGGCCGCTGCCTGGTCGCTGGCCGTGGCGCGCAGGGCCACGCCGCCGCGCCAGTAGCGGAACACCAGCAGCACGGCCGCGATGAAGACCACGGCCACGGCTGCGCCCCAGGCCACCTTGGGCGCGAGAAAGGCCTCGCCGATCATCACGGGCTGCGTGGGCATGAACTCGGGCAGGCGGCGCTGGTCGGCCGTCCAGATCAGCTCCACCAGGCCCACCAGCACCGAGGCCAGGCCCACGGTGACCATGAACACCGAGATCGGCGGCTCGCCCAGCAGCGGCCGGATCATGGTGCGCTCGATCAGCGCGCCCAGCAGCCCCGTGCCCAGCACGGCGGCGGGAATGGCCAGCCACAGCGGCAGCGCGAACATGGCCGCGAAGGTGAAGAACAGGTAGGCGCCCACCATCAGCAGCTCGCCGATGGCGATGTTGACCACGCGCGTGGCCTTGTAGACCACCACGAAGGCCAGCGCGGCCAGCGCATACAGGCCGCCTGCGGCCAGGCCCGTGAGGGCGATCTCGAACAGGTAGGCCCAGTCCATCATGCGGCCCTCTGCGCCATGGCGGACAGGTGCCCGGTGGACGCTGGCCGTGCGGCAGCGCCGCGCAACCGCTGGCGCAGCTCGCCCACGTCGCCCGCGCCCAGGTAGGCCCGGTTCACCTCGGGATCGGCCTGCACAACGGCGGGCGTGCCCTGGGCGATGACCTGGCCGAAGTTGAGCACCACCACATGGTCGGACAGGTCCATGACCATGCCCATGTCGTGCTCCACCATGAGCACGGTCACGCCCCATTCGGCGCGCACGTCGAGGATGAAGCGCGCCATGTCCTCGGTCTCCTCGCGGTTCATGCCGGCCACGGGCTCGTCCAGCATCAGGATGCGCGGCTGCATGGCCAGGGCGCGCGCCATCTCCACGCGCTTTTGCAGGCCGTAGGACAGGGCGGCCACGGGCGCATGGCGGATATGGTCTATCTCCAGGAAATCGATGATGCGTTCCTCGATGTCGCGGCGCAGTTCGGCCTCCTCGCGGCGCGCGCGGCCCAGGTAGAGCAGGGCGTCGAGCACATGGGTGCGCAGGTGGGCGTGGCGGCCCAGCTTGATGTTGTCCAGCACCGTCATGCCCCGGAACAGCGCGATGTTCTGGAAGCTGCGCCCCAGGCCCAGCCGCGCACGGCGCGGCGCCGGCACGCGCGTGATGTCCTCGCCCTGGAAGCGGATGGAGCCGCCCGTGGGCCGGTAAAAGCCCGAGATGGTGTTGAACAGCGATGTCTTGCCCGCGCCGTTGGGACCGATCACCGCCGTGATCGAGCCGGGCTGCACATCGAAGCCCACGCCCGACAGCGCCTTCACGCCGCCAAAGGCGAGCGTGACGCCATCGACCTGCAGCAAGGGGGCGGATCGGCCGCCGTCGGGGTGTGTCTCCATGGCGCTCTCGTGCATTGGTTCGTCGAGCCGGGCAGGAGCCTACTGATGCGTAGGCTGTTTACTTTGGAGTAGATTCTGGTTGTCGCCCACCGCATGCAGCATCGGTGATTTCCCCGGTGCGCCCGCCGCCATGAAGCCATCGAGCCCTGAAACCGAGACCCGACCCAGCCCCAGCCCCAGCCCCGGCACCCGCAAAGGCCGTGCGGCCCCCGCCGTGGACTCGCCCTGGAGCGGCACGCCCGACCGCGAGCAGCAGCGCGAGGCCAAGCGCCAGGCCGTGCTGCAGGCCGCCGCGCAGCTGTTCAACGAGCGCGGCTTCTCCGCCACCTCGCTGGACGACATCGCCGCACGGCTGGGCGTGAGCAAGCCCACGCTGTACTACTACGTCAAGAACAAGGACGAGATCCTGCTGCAGTGCGTGAACCAGGGCCTGGCCATGACGCTGGAAGGCATCGAGGCCTCGCGCCGCGCAGGCGGCCAGGCCGTGGACCAGCTGCGCGCCTGCATGCAGGTCTATGCGCGCATCGTCACCATGGACTTCGGCATGTGCCTGATCCGTGTCGGCGACGAACAGGTCCCCCCCGACAGCCGCCGCGAACTGCGCCGCCAGAAGGCCGCGATAGACCAGGCCTTCCGGCGCCTGGTGGCCGCCGGCGTGCAGGAGGGCTCGCTGGCCCCCTGCGACCCCAAGATGACCGCCTTCGTGATTGCCGGCGCGCTGAGCTGGATAGGCCGCTGGTACCAGCCCGGCGGCCAGTACTCGGCCGAGGAAGTGGCGCAGCAGTGCATTGATACCTTGATGGGGGGGGTGTTGCGCAGGGCGCAGCCTGCTCGGCGCGCGGCCTCCGCAAAGCGCGCGGCAAGCCCCCCCAAGGATTGAGCCGAAGCCGCACATACCCGCAGAGCTTTGGTTCTATAGAGGTGTTTCCAAGAGCCTAAAAGAGCCTCTGGCAATTTTGGGGTGCTTTATAAGTCGTTGTGGGGAAACAGTTTTTCGCGTTCGTAAAAGAGGCTAAAGAACTTGGCATCTTTTGGACTCATGGACCGGTCTTGATGCCACGGCCCAAACGCCGCAGATCTCAATCCGACAAATGCCATCGTGCCCAACGGCGCGCACCCATCAGTTGGAGGCGCCCCTCATTGCGCAGCTCTTTCAGCAAATCCTGAACGGCACTCATTGGCAAGGACGGCAGCACCTGCCGCAGTTCGGCCAGCGCAGCGCCATGCTCTCTGTGCTTTGTGAGGTGTTTGAGCAGCAGCGCCTTGTTGGTCTCTCTGTCCAGGCCGCGTTGCCGGGTATGCGTTCCTTTGGCGCCCAAAGATGCATACAAGGCCTCGGACAGGATGTAGCGCGTCCCTTTGCCTCGACCTATGGATTCCACCGCTCCCGCCGCCAGCAGGCCTGCAAGGCGTTCCCTCAAAGGGGCAGACAGCGGCTTTTCTTGTTGCAGGCATTCCAGCGCGAGGTAGTCCAATGTCGAGAAGCTGCTCAGCTTCTCTTCACCGAGGTGCTCCATGAAGCGTACGAAGGCCGGGTTGCGCACCCCACCTTCCAGAGTCAACCGTACTTCGTGGGCAGATGTTCCCGCAAGGCTGGGCAGGGGCTTGCCTTGTCGCACGGCGCTTTCCACCATCAGGTTCAGGCCTTGACCAGAGCGCTCGATCAAGCCGCAGCGGGCGAGGGCTTCGGCGAGTCTGCGATTGCGCGGATTCTGTTGATCAATGATGTTCTCGGGCGTGATTCCGGGCGGCAGCCCTCCCGGGCTGATCACCTCCAGCCGCTTGGAAAATTGCCGGACGAAAATCGAACCACCCAAGCGATAGTCCCGGTGGGCAACCGCATTCAGGAGCGCTTCCCGGACCGGAACCTCGGCAAATGTCGGCAGGTCCATGCGGAAAAAGTCGTCCTGGTAGCTTTGGCGGTCATTGCGCAAGTTGATCTTTTTCCAGAGCGCGTCCTGCCACGCAAAAAAGCCCTCTCGAAATTCTTCGCGATCGGCGGCTGGTCCTGCAGCTTCGGACGACCGGTATTCAAATACCAGCTCCGCCTGGGCCAACCATCTTGTCAGAGCCGCTCTTTTGCCGAACAGAATGAGCGCGGCATAGCTCACCTGATTGCCTTCTACGAGCAACTCTGCATCCCGCAAGGTCTGTTCGTCGCTCAGTTCGCGTCTGCGAGGGGTATTGCCTTTGCGAGCCCAGCGCTCCCGGAACAATGCAATGGATGACGGCTCCAGATCCTCCAGCGTGGCCCCTGGGCATGGCTGTGCCGAGAAGTCGGGGCCGGTTTCATCGAAGATGGCCCGCAGTTCTTGCGCGCTCATTGCCGCCAGATCATCGCCAGCCCGTTTGAGAAAGCTGCCGTCGATATGCCATGCCGTGCCCGGCAGCCGGGAGGGCACACGCACAACCAGCACACGGCCTTGCGGCAGGCGCAGTTCCTCAACAGGGATACGGTGGCCCAGTCTCTGGTGCAATCCGGCCTCGGTGCGGCCCGGGTCTTCGAACGCCTGCGTACCTACGATGAGGCGAGGTCGTTTGTCGGTCACGCCCAGCACGATGGCGCCGCCGCCTTCGTTGGCCAGGGCTACGCAGTACTTGAGCAGTTTTTCAAAGTCATAGCGCTGCTTGGCTTCCTTGAACTCAAGCCGCTGACCTTCAGGCTCAAGCAACCATTGGTGAAGCTGGGTGGGCGTGGTGAGCATGCCCACAGCTTAAATTACGCGCCGCTTCCGACTGTGTCGGGCGCCGCCAGATCATCCAATATCGGGCAGTCCGGCCGGTCGTCGCCGTGGCAGCAGTGCACCAGGGTCTTGAGCGTGCGCTGCATGGCCTGCATGGCGGCGATGCGTTCGGTCAGTGTGTCGATGTGGCGCTGGGCGATGTCCTTGACCTGGCTGCTGGCGCGGCTCTTGTCCTGCCACAGGCCCAGCAGGGTGGCGATCTCGTCCATGGAGAAACCGAGGTCGCGGGCGCGGCGGATGAAGCGCAGGGCGTGCACGTCGGACTCGGCGTACTGGCGGTAGCCGCCGTCCGTGCGGTGCATGGGCGGCAGCAGGCCCTGGGCTTCGTAGTGGCGCACCATGCGCGCCGAGACACCGGCGCGGCGCGCGGCCTCGCCGATGGAGACGGGCCAGTGCTGTGCGGGGTGGGCGGACATGGTGCGTGCCTTTCGGATGCCTGCGGGTATCTTTGAGGTGTCTCTCAGGCGACCTTGTAGCCTTCTTCGGCAATGGCGGCGCCCAGTGCCTCGCGGCTGGCGCTGCTGTCGACTTCCACGCGCTGGGCTGCGCGATCGATTTTTACCTGGGCCTGGTCATCGACGCCCTGCACGGCCTGGGTGACGGCGCGTTCGCAGTGGCCGCAGGTCATGCCCTGCACGGTGAAAACATGTTGCATCTCTCGCTCCTGGTTGGGGCGCGCCGAAGTGGCGCAAGCCATGGATGGCATGTTGAACCCTAACACCATGGCAAGGTCAAGCGTCTGGCCGGGAATGGGTTGATTTGGCCCAAAGCATGCGGGCCGGCCCGGCTCAATGATTCGGCCCAATGACCGATACATTGAAAAGAGCCCGGAATATGCAAAAACCGTCATAGACCATTGGCGATCATCTGACAAACTGCAACAATTTGTATTTACGTTGGCGCCGGGCATATGGAGACCGTGCAGGCGCCCTGACTGACAGAGAGGAAAACGGTCATGAACTTGTTGGGAATGATGCGGGCTTTCACGATCCGCACGCGGATGCTGGGTGCCATCGCCATGGTGCTGGTGCTGCTGGGTCTGCTGGGCGGAGCGGGGATGCTGGGCATGTTCCGCATCCATGGCATGAGTCAGCAGTTCATGCATACCTCGTACGCCAAGATGGGCTACATGGTGGAGTTGCGCGCCGAACTCGGCGCCGTGCGCGCCCATGAAAAGGACATGATCATCCAGTACGAGCGTACCGAAGAGGTGCGCAAGGCCCACACCCAGTGGCTGGCCGCCATCGACCGCGTGAAATCCGTGGCCCAGCGCTTTCTGAAGGATGAGGACCCGGCCGACGATGCCATCGTCAGCGGCATCTCCGATCGCGTGGACCGCTACCGCCAGCAGTTCGAGCACATTGCGCGACAGCTGGAGGCCGGCGGCTACGACACGGCCACCACGGCCAACCGCATGAGCGGCAAGGCCATGGCCGAGGTGGCCGAGGTCGAGAAGCTGATCGCCCAGCTCGACCAGCTGCTGCGCCAGCAGGTCGATGCCATGGCCGCCGAGGAGCAGGGCGTGGCCGAGCAGACGCAGTGGATCTTCGTGGCTGCCGTGGTGCTCACGGTGCTGGTGGTGGTGCCGCTGACGCTGATGAACATGCTGTCCATCTGCCGCCCCCTGGTGCAGGCGCGCCAGACGGCGCTGACCATCGCCCAGGGCGATCTGTCGCAGAGCGTGAAGGTGGAGGGCAAGGACGAGGTGGCCGACCTGCAGCGCGCGCTGGACCAGATGCAGCAGAGCCTGGGCTCCATGGTGACCCAGGTGCGCGACGCCAGCGGCAACATCGCCACGGCCAGCCAGGAGATCGCCACTGGCAACCAGGACCTGTCCTCGCGCACCGAGCAGACGGCCAGCAATGTGCAGGAGACCGTGGCCTCGCTGTCCCAGCTCACGGCCACGGTGCAGCAGACGGCATCGTCCTCGCAACTGGCCAACCAGCTGGCGGCCTCTGCCTCGACCACGGCCACGCGCGGTGGCGACGTGGTGGCCCAGGCCGTGGTCAGCATGCAGGAGATCACGACCTCCAGCCGCAAGATCGGCGACATCATCGGCCTGATCGACTCCATCGCCTTCCAGACCAACATCCTGGCGCTGAACGCCGCCGTGGAAGCGGCGCGCGCCGGCGAGCAGGGCCGCGGCTTTGCCGTGGTGGCGGCCGAGGTGCGATCCCTGGCCCAGCGCTCGGCCCAGGCGGCCAGCGAGATCAAGGCGCTGATCCAGACCAGCGTGCAGGCCGTGGACGTGGGCGTGCGCCAGGTGGAGGATGCGGGCAAGACCATGAAGGAGATCGTGGACAGCGTGCAGCGCGTGGGCGACATCATCGGCGAGATCACGGCTGCTTCCAGCGAGCAGTCGGGCGGCATCGGCCAGGTCAACCAGGCCGTGGGCGATATCGACCGCATGACGCAGCAGAATGCGGCCCTGGTCGAGGAATCGGCCGCCGCCGCCGAGTCGCTGCGCGAGCAGGCCGCGCGCCTGGCGCAGGTGGTGGGCCAGTTCCGCATTGCCGGTGCGGCCGTGGCGTCCATGGGCTCGCATGCTTCCTATGGCCGTCCCGGCCAGGGCAAGCCCGGCCTGGCCCCGGCTGCCGGCCGCGCCCCGCTGGCTTCGGCCCGCGAGACCCAGTTGCTGGAACACGCCTGAGAAGGCAGGGGCCAGCGGCCCTGTTTCACGTGACCCCGTGAATCGTCCGAACGAAAAAGCCCGCAGGCCATGCCTGCGGGCTTTTGCTTTGCAGCGCCGCAAATCAGGCCTGGCGCGCGAACGGGTAGTCGGTGTAGCCCTCGGCGCCGCCGCCGTAGAACAGGCTGGAGTTCCAGGGGTTCAGCGGCAGGTCGTCGCGCAGACGGTGGACCAGGTCGGGGTTGGAGATGAAGGCCTTGCCGAAGGCCACGATATCGGCGTGGCCGTTCTCCACGGCGCGCAGGGCCATGGCGCGGTCATAGCCGTTGTTGACCATCCAGGCGCCCTGGCCACCGGCCTGGCGGTAGGCGGATTTGAGGGCCGCGTAGTCGAAGGGCCGGTCCGGCAGTTCACGCGGGCCGCCTGTGGAGCCTTCGATGATGTGGATGTAGGCCAGGCCCAGCGGCGCCAGCTGGCGAACCACGTATTCGAACAGCGGCTGGGGGTCGGCATCGGCGATGTCGTTGGCCGGCGTCACGGGCGACAGGCGGATGCCCACGCGGCCGCCGCCCACGGCATCGGCGGCGGCGCGCGTGCATTCGAGCAGCAGGCGGGCGCGGTTCTCGATGCTGCCGCCGTAGTCGTCGCTGCGCTGGTTGGCGCCGGTCTTGAGGAACTGGTCCAGCAGATAGCCGTTGGCGCCGTGCAGCTCCACGCCGTCGAAGCCGGCCGTTTCCACGGCATTGCGCGCGGCCACGGCGAAGCTGTGGACGATGGCGGGAAGCTCTTGCTGGGCGAGCGCGCGCGGCGCGGAGGTGGGCACGAACTGGCCCTTGCCCGAGTCCTCGTCGATCACATAGGTCTTGGATCTGGCCGCTACCGGGGACGGCCCCACGGGCGCCTGGCCTTCGGGCTGCAGCGAGGTGTGCGAGACCCGGCCCACATGCCACAGCTGGGTGACGATGCGCCCGCCCTCCTTGTGCACGGCGTCGGTCACGCGCTTCCAGCCGTCGAGCTGCTCGCTGCCGTACAGGCCCGGCACATGGGCATAGCCCTGGCCCTGGTGGCTGATGGCCGTGCCTTCGCTGATCAGCAGGCCGGCGCTGGCACGCTGGGCGTAGTAGGTGACCATGATGTCGTTGGGCAGGGCCTGGGGCGCGCGGTTGCGCGTCAGCGGTGCCATGGCGATGCGGTTGGGCAGGCGCAGCTCGCCGGCCTGTATGGGTTCGAACAGAGAGGTCATGCAACGGGGCTTTCTGTGCGTGAAGCAAAAGCGCCACCCGTGCGGGCGGCGCGGCGTACGGCACAGATTACGCCCATGGAATCAATCGTGCAGGCCAGGGATTTGCGCGCTGTCGTGCAGGCGACGGTGCTGTGCCACGAGTCGCCCCAGCGCCTGCATCTGCGCCGTCACGAAGCTGCGCGTGGCGGCATCGGTGCACAGGCCCTGGCTGTCGAATTTCTGTGCCGCCTGGCCCACGAAGACCTCGGGCCGGGCCAGCACGTCGGCTTCCATGCACTGCAGTACCTTGCGCAGTTCGTACTGCACGCGCGCCCCGCCCAGCGGGCCGGGCGAGGCCGAGACAAGGGCCACGGGCTTGTGCCGAAAGGGTTGGTCGTCGCCACGCGAGATCCAGTCCAGCGCATTCTTGAACATGCCTGGAATGGAGAAGTTGTACTCGGGCGTGGCCAGCACCACGGCGTCGGCACGGCGGATGCGCTCGCGCAACTGGTGCACGGATTCGGGCATGCCCGTGGCCAGCAGGTCGGCATGCAGCGGCGGCAGCGCGCGCCAGTCGCAGACCTGCATCGTGGCCTGGGGTGGCAGGCATTCGCCCGCCAGCTCCAGCAGCAGGCGGTTCAGGGAATGGCGGCGCAGGCTGCCGCACAGGCCGATGATGTCCATGGCGTCAGGCCTGCAGCGGAATGCCGACCTGCTGGATGACGCCGCGCCAGCGCGCGATCTCGGCGCCCACCATGCCACGCATCTCCTCGGGGCTGCACGGCGTGGCCGCGCTGCCGGCGCTGGCCAGGGCCTGGAGCAGGTCGGGCTCCTTCAGGGCCTTGTGGGTTTCGGCGGCCAGCCTTTGCACCACGTCGGCGGGCGTGCCTGCGGGCGCGGCCAGGCCCAGCCAGGAGCGCACCTCGAAGCCGGGCAGCACGGCCGAGGCCGGCGGCACCTCGGGCAGGGTGGGCCAGGCCTGGGCGCTGGTGACGGCCAGGGCGCGCAGCCGGCCCGACTTGATGTGCGGCATGGCCACGGTCAGCGTGTCGCTGAGCACGTCCACATCGCCCGCTATCACGGCCTGCACGGGCGCGCCGCCGCCCCGGTAGGGCACGTGCAGCAGCTGTACCTTGGCCGTGGAGCCCAGCAGCTCGCCGGCCATGTGCTGGGTGGAGCCCACGCCCACCGAGGTGAAGGTGATGCGGCCCGGTTCCTTGCGGGCCATGGCCAGCAGATCGGTGAGGGTCCTGGCGGGATGCTCGGCGCGCACGGCCACCACGAAGGGAAAGGACGAGACGGTGGAGACAAAGGCGAAGTCCTTGACCGCGTCGTAGGGCAGCGATTTGCGCAGCGCGGCCGACACGGTGTGCGCGCCCGTGAGCATGACCAGGCTGTAGCCGTCCGGCACCGCCTTGGCCACGAAGTTGCTGGCAATGGAGCCGCCCGCGCCGCTCTTGATCTCCACCACCACGGGCTGTCTGAGCGATTCCTGCAGCTTCTGGGCCACGAGCCGGGCCACCACGTCGGCGTTGCCGCCCGCGCCAAAGCCGTGGATCAATTGAATGGGCCGGTTGGGAAAACCGCCCTGAGCCCGGGCCGTGGGCAGGGCGAGTGAGGCGGCACCTGCAAGCAGGGCCGTGCGTCGGGTGATGGCAGTCATGTCATGTCTCCTTTTTTGTATTGCGCGCTGTGGCTGTGTCCAGTGGCTTGGCTTGCGGCTGGCCTGGCAGGCCTCGCTGGCGTTGCGGCTAGCGGTCCGCGCGTGCGTAGCCGGTCTGGGCGCCGTAGAGCTTTTCGCGCTGCGACCAGTCGTGGGTCTCGTTCCACAGGGCCAGCACCTGCATGGCCTCCTGTTCGAAGACCTGGTGGCGCGCCGCGTCGGCCGTGCGCGCGGTCAGCTCCAGGCGGTGGCCCGAAGGGTCGAAGAAGTAGATGGAGGTGATGAAGTCGTCGTGGTTGGTGGGACCCACCACCTCAATGCCCCGGTCCAGCAGGTCCTGGCGGGCGCGCAGCACGGTGTCCACGTCGGCGACCTCGAAGGCGAAGTGCTGTATCCAGCCCGGCGACTCCATGTCCTTCATCTGGCCCGGGTCCCTGGGGCACTCGAAGAAGGCGATGGAGCTGCCGTCCTCCATCTCGAAAAAGATGTGGATGTGCGGGCTGTACTGGCCCGTGGAGGGCACATGGTCCTCGCCCATGGCGTGGGTAAAGCGCAGGCCCAGCACCTCGGTATAGAAGCGCACGGTCTCGGCCGCGTCCTTGCAGCGGTAGGCGGCGTGGTGAAGCTTTTTGCACAGCATGGATGTCTCCTGTCAGTCGGTGGAAAGGGGGCCGGAAGCGGAGGCGGGGCCCGTGGCGCCGTGGAGCGGCTCCTGGCAGCCGCTCCACCGGGGCTGGAAGAAGGGGGCCGGGACCAGGAACTTCGATTCCTGGCTTTGCAGCAGCGGCAGCATGCGCGCCACATAGGCCTGCCAGCGTGGCTCGGCCAGCAGGCGGGCGCGGCGCTCGGCGCGCTCGTTCAGGTCCGTATAGGCCCACAGGTGGACGATCTGGTTGAGTGGCCCCGAGTCGCTGGTGTAGTAGCCGACCATGCGGCCCAGAATGCGCTGCTGCAGCTCCAGGCCCTCGGCCTGGTAGAGCGCCAGGTAGTCCCGCCACTTGCCGGGGTGGGCGGTGTAGGTGCGTTGTTCGACGAGCATGACGTGCCTTCTTTCAACCGAGGCTGTGGCCGCCGTCGATCACGATGCGCGTGCCCGTGGCCGTGCGCAGATGCGTGGCGCAGGCGAGGATGGCCTGCGCCACATCGCCGGGCTCGACCACGCGGCCCAGCGGCGTGTGCGCGGCCTTTTTCTCCAGCTCCTGGCGGCTGCGGCCACCCACGAAACCGGTGTCCACGGCGGCGGGCGAGACGCAGAGAAAGCGCACCGGGCCGAAGGCGCGCGCCATGGACACCGTCAGCGTGTCCAGCGCGGCCTTGGCGGCGCAATAGGCCATGTTGCTGCCCAGGCCCGTGAAGGCGGAGACCGAGGACACGTTGACCACGGCGGCATCCTGCGAGGCGCGCAGCAGCGGCAGCAGGGCCCGCGTCACGGCATAGGTGCCGCCCACGTTGGCGCACAGGATGCGGTTGAACAGAGCCGGCTCCAGCGCATCGATCTGCGCGTGCGCGATGCGCTCGGTGAAGCCCGCGCAGTTGACCAGCAGGTCCACCCGGCCCAGGTGCTGCTGCAGCCACTGGGCGGCGGTGGCGTGGCTGGCCTCGTCTTGCAGCGACAGCTGCAGCGTGTGGTGGCGGCCCGGCAGTTCCTCGCGCAGTGCCTGGGCGCGGTCGTGGCCCTGGTGGTAGCCGATCACGACGGTGGCGCCTTCGCTGGCCAGGGCCCGCGCCGTGGCGGCGCCTATGCCGCTGCTGGCGCCGGTGACGACGGCGATTCTGTCTTGCAATGGCGGATGGGAGAGTTGCATCATTCGGAAATCCGTGGCGCCCGGCCTTGCCGTGCCCTGGCCGGGCCGTGGTTGATCGGCCATTCCGATTGTTTTCAAATCGCCCGGCGGCGCCACTCAGTTGTCCGATAAACGAACATGACCTCATCGTCCGATGCCGGCTCCCTCAAGCGGGGCGTGGCCTTTCTCAAGCTGCTGGCGACCGGGGGCGTGCGCGGTTGCCCGCTCAGCGAGCTGGCCGAAAAATCCGGCGTGCCCCACCCTTCTGCCCACCGCATCCTCAAGCAGCTGATTGCCGAGCGCCTGGTGGTGCACGACGCCCAGACCCACCGCTACCGGCTGGGTCCGCTGGCCTTCGAGCTGGGCCTGGCCGGGTCGATGCTGCACGACATACGCGACCTGTGCGAGCCGGCCATGGCGGCGCTGGCACGTGAAACCGAGGACACGGCCTACCTGGTGGTGCGCAGCGGATTCGAGGCCGTGTGCCTGCACCGGCTCGAAGGTGACTTTCCCATACGCACGCTGGTGCTGCAGGTCGGCAGCCGGCGCCCGCTGGGCGTGGGCGCCGGGGGGCTGGCCGTGCTGGCCGCCATTGCGCCCGAGGAGCGCGAGGCCATCATCGAGCGCGTGGCGCCTGCCCTGCCGGCCTTTGGCAAGCTCACCGATGCGGGACTGCGCCTGGCCTGCGAGGAAACGGCCCGCGCAGGCGTGGCCGTGATCCAGAACCGGGTGAGCCTGGGCGTGACGGCCGTGGGCGCGCATTTTTGCGACAGCATGGGCCAGGCCATGGGGGCGGTCAGCGTGGCCGCGCTGACCCAGCGCATGACGGCGGCGCGCGTGCGGCGCATCGCCCAGCAGGTGCGCGCTGCGGCGGCCCAGATAGAGCAGCGCATCCGCACGCGCAAAAGATAAGGGGCCGGCTGGTCCACACCAGCCGGCCCCCTAGGGCGCCGAGAGCAGGCTCGGCGCAGCTTACTTGAGCAGGCCTTCGGCCTTCATCGCGGCCTGCACGGCAGGGCGGGCCAGCACGCGCTCGCGGTAGGCCAGGAGGTTGGTCAGCTCGGAGATGTCCACGCCCACGAACTGGGCCCAGCCCGTCACGGTGAACAGGTAGGCGTCGGCCACGGTGAACTGCTCGCCCATCAGGTAGTCGCGGCCATTGAGCTCGCCGTCCACCCACTTGAGGCGATCCAGCACGCGCTGGCGCACCACGGGCTTGTAGTCGTCGGGCGTGGCGGGGTTGAACAGGGGGCCGAAGCCCTTGTGCAGCTCGGTGCCGATGAAGTTCAGCCACTCCTGCAGGTGGTAGCGGGCCATGGTGCCGTTGGCAGGCGCCAGCTTCTTCTCGGGGACCAGATCGGCCAGGTACTGGACGATGGCCGGGCCTTCATGCAGCGTGTCGCCGTCGTCGAGCACGAGGAAGGGAACATAGCCCAGCGGGTTGATGCCGTAGTAGTCCGTGCCGTCCTGCAGCTTGTGCGTCTTGGTGCTGGCCAGGACCGGCTCGTAGGCCAGGCCTGCCTCGTGCAGGACGATGTGGGGAGACAGAGAGCAGGCGCCAGGGCTGTAGTAGAGCTTCATGGTGGATGGCTTCCGATCAGGGTAAGAAAGACAAGCGCCCATGCTAACCCCATGTGAAGGGGCTGCGCATGACGGGACCGCGCTGGCGGCAGGGTTCAGGCCGACAGGCGCTGTGCAGCCCAGAGCACCTGTTCCAGCACGGCCTTCATGCCCAGCTGGTCCTGGGGGCGCTGCAGGCGGCCGGCGTCGTCGAATGCCTGGCCGGCCTGCCCCACGGCGTGGCTCACGGGCGCCAGCCAGCACTGCAGGTTCAGCAGCAGCGGCGCCAGGTGCGACTGGGCGCGCAGGCCGCCCAGGCCGCCGGGCGAGGCGCTGGCCATGCCCACGACCTTGCCGCGAAAGGGCAGGGTGCCATCGGACCAGACGGCGTCGCCGGCCACGGGGCTGGAGGCCCAGTCGATGGCGTTCTTGAGCAGGGCAGGGTAGCTGCCGTTGTACTCGGGCGAGCAGATCAGCCAGGCCGGGTGGCTGTGCAGCGCGGCCTTGAAGCGCAGCACGTCGGGCGGCGTGCCGCTGGCCTCCAGGTCGGCGTTGTACATGGGGATGTCGAAGTCCGACAGCTCCAGCAGCGTGGGCTGGGCGCCCAGTTCGCGCGCCATGTCGGCGGCGGCGGCGGCCAGGCGCCGGTTGTGCGATTGTTGGCGGGTACTGCCCGCGAAGATGAGGATCTGCATGGCCGCCATTGCATCACAGGCCCTGCACATGTTTCTTGCAAGCGGGGCGCGCTGCGGGCGGCGCCGCGCAGCATCCTGCGGTGCGCACGCTGTGTCCGCCGCACTGTTTCACGTGGAACACCGGCGCAGTGCTGGCCCAGTGCCGGTGCAGTGGCGGGGCCGGCCGACCCCTTGCAAGGCATTGGTGCGGCAAAGGTGGGAAAATCGCGGGTTCCCCGCTGGGTTCCCCTCGCCACATGAACGAGGGCCACCTGCCATGAGCGCCGGAGCGTGAGTGCTCCGTGTCGGGGGCTTGGGCCGGGCAGGCCCCCGGAGTGATAAGCATGTTGTACCCACAGGAATTTGATGTGATCGTGGTCGGTGGCGGCCACGCCGGCACCGAGGCCGCGCTGGCCGCTGCGCGCATGGGCTGCAGGACGCTGCTGCTGAGCCACAACATCGAGACCCTGGGCCAGATGAGCTGCAATCCCAGCATCGGCGGGATCGGCAAGGGCCATCTGGTCAAGGAAGTGGATGCGCTGGGCGGCGCCATGGCGCTGGCCACCGATATCGGCGGTATACAGTTCCGCATCCTCAACAGCTCCAAGGGCCCGGCCGTGCGTGCCACGCGCGCCCAGGCCGACCGCATTCTCTACAAGGCCGCCATACGCGACATGCTGGAGAACCAGCCCAACCTGTGGCTGTTCCAGCAGGCGGTGGATGACCTCATGGTCGAGGGCGACCGCGTGGTGGGCGCCGTCACCCAGGTGGGCGTGCGCTTTCGCAGCCGCACCGTGGTGCTCACGGCGGGCACCTTCCTGGACGGCAAGATCCACGTGG